>DAIMMU010000223.1:0-3260 GCA_036720515.1 Sedimentibacter sp. | reverse complement strand
GAATGTATATCTGAAAAGCAATCCTTCGCCGTTGAATTTGCAATTGTTAACAGCGTATTGAAAAAATCATTGCTGAATGGATAGCATAAAAACATAATCATTATAATTTTCCTTTTTTAGGGCATATTAAAGTAAGGGGTACATACCTTCATGGCAAGAAAGCGATTGGGGTCAGCTCGTGAAGGAATGTCCCCATAAGAATTGATTTTCGAAAAGAAAGGGGATAGCATGAGCAAGGATATAGAAAGTATAATCAAAACGACCTTGGACAATATTAATAATTTGACTGAAAATGAAAAATTAATCAGCAGCAAAATTTCATACGATAATAAAAATTATTTGGCAATATCAAAGCTTAATATGAATTTTGTAATAGGAGGCAGCGATATAGACAAAAAATTCCGCTCGGTTGATTTAAAACCCTTTGCAGGAGCAGCTTACGTCAATTTGCAGTTAAACCCGCAAGTTCTCATTTATGAAACGCCGACCAAAGATGTCAGAACCATCAATATCAACAATGAAACAACATCGGGAGATTTGACATCATCCATAATGAACATCATGTCATTCATAAAAGAAGTAAGGGAGAAAAGGGATTGTGACACTTAAAAGAATAATTACATCATTAATAATCATATTAATTTTAACATGCCGATTTACGCAGGCTCAGGCAATGCCCGATGTTTCGGCTCAAGCATACATAGTGATGGACGCAGATTCGGGAAGAATAATAAAATCACAAAATGCGGATTTAAAGTTGCCTATTGCAAGCACAACCAAAATAATGACAACAATTTTAGCAATTGAAAATGCTGATGACCTGAATGTAAAAATAGAAGTTCCGCCCGAATGCACAGGTATAGAGGGCTCAAGCATTTATTTAAGACCAAAGCAAAATGTTTCCGTAATAGATTTATTATATGGAGCAATGCTTCGCTCCGGAAACGATGCAGCGGAAACATTAGCTAAATTTGCAGGCAGAAATGATCCTGAAGGCTTCATATCCATGATGAATAAAAAAGCAAATGAGCTTGGAGCCTTAAATACAAATTTTGAAAACCCGAGCGGCCTTCACGACGATAATCATTATTCGACCGCATACGACCTTGCCTTAATAAGTGCTTATGCAATGAAAAATGATACATTTTGTGAAATAGCTAAAGCCGAAAAATACAAGGCTGCAAGCATGAATAACATCTTCTACAATAAAAATAAGGTTGTATATCAATATGAGCACGGAACGGGAATCAAAATAGGCTTTACAAAAGCGGCAGGAAGATGTCTGGTCGCATCAGCAGAGAAAGACGGCACGGAAATTATAACGGTGCTTCTTAATGACGGTAACTGGTTTAATGACAGCTATCAAATCTTTGACTGGACCTTTGAAAACTATAAAAGCTACAGCATAGTTGAAAAAGGGCAATTTGTAGCATATACTCCGGAGGGCAGACCGATTTTTGTCGATGAAAGCTATAGGTGTATATTGACAGACGAAGAAAAAGAACAAATAAGATTTGAAGCAATATTAAAACCGGAACATATTGCAAACAGCTCAAATACGGTAACCTGCGGAACCTATAATATATTCTTGGGAAATGATGTTATCCACACAGGAACCTTAGTAAGCAAATAGATGACAGGGGGATGACAGGGGGACGGGGTTATTGACACGTCCCCTCTAGATGACAGGGGGACGGGGTTATTGACACGTCCCCTCGACAGTATGATGACAATAACCCCGTCCCCCCGTCACGTCCCCCCGTCATGTCCATGCCCCCCGTCACGATGAGTGTGAGAATAACCGCATTGATAATTTTTATTGAAAGTTAAATTTTAAAAGTATATAATAAAAATGCGTTGGGAAATATGATGACAATAACCCCGTCCCCTTGTCACAATAACCCCGTCCCCTTGTCATCCGTCCCCTTGTCATCCCCACGTCATGTACCCACGTCATGCCCCCGTCACGAGTGTGAGAATAACCGCATTTATAAGACAATCACATGTTGATATTTTAAAAGATTGCATGATTATAGAATAAAGAGTTTCATTTAAAGGGTTGGTGATATCATGTTAAATGTAAAAAAATTAGGACTGAGTTTATATGATACATATGTTGGGGAATATGATGAATACAACCCAAGGTATGTATTAAACAAAACCGGGGTTCCGGAAATTCTATATGTAATAACCTCAAATAATCCTTATAGCTTATCGGCAGAAGATATTAGCGAGAAGACAGATATAGACTCATATTTATGCAAGGAGGCTATTAAAGCATTATGCAAAATAAACGCAATATCAATCAGGGATAATAAATACAAGGTAAACTTTCCTGCTTTTCTCGAAAGTGATATTGAGCTTTTAGGATGGTTCAACCTTGAGGTCGGGAAGGTATTGGGTGATAAGATAATATCCCTTAGCAATGAATTTGACGATAAAATGTCCAAGCTGTCGTGTTATGGTAAACATGATATAAGGATTTTAAGATATTATGTAATAGGCAACTGTACCCTTGACGGGGGAGCTATAGATTTTCTTGCGGGAAAAGGTATTATAACAACTTCCAAGTTACAGCCGGGAGACAGGGATTATCTCATAATAGGTTATGAAGAAAGCGAAAATGTGAAAGAATACAGTGATAATCTATTATGCAGCTGCAATAATTACAGAACTGATAAAATTGAATTTTGCAGTTTTGGTGATTCAATGGGGAATAGAAAGGATATGTTTAGGTTTTTCAAAAGAGTACAAAAAAACCTTGAAAAAGCAACAGAACACAAAACATTAAACCTTTCATATATTAGATTAAATGAATATATTAATCAGCGGATAGCCAAAGAGTGCGAGAGATTAATATTAAAGTCAACAGAAGAGGATATGTATTACACTGCCTTGAAATCCGAAGAAAAGGAAACAATTGATTTTCTGAAGGAATTAGGATATTTGAATTTTGATGATGAGCAATCTAAAATTAATTGCATCGTACCTATTTTTAATCATGAGGATAGTAAGATTATTGAAGAAATATCTGATATAATTTCAACCGGTATATTTGAAACAGTCAAAAATACTATTGATAATCTTAATAAAAATCTGCCGGATTTAACACCGTTAAAACATGGAGTAGAATTTAAGGATATAGCAAATGAACTATGGCACCTTATGTTTGGTGCAACAAATGAATATTTAGTTAATTCGGGTTTCTTTGATAGTCCTAAGTATAGGGACGGAGAGGGAAGATACTTTCAATTCCTTAG
>DAIMMU010000022.1:0-21531 GCA_036720515.1 Sedimentibacter sp. | reverse complement strand
AAAAACAGGCAAATGGAACAAAATAATATAATTAATCGTCATATAACTAAATACTTAAAGATTAATTATTGACAAGGAGATATGATGAAGAAAAACTATTTATATATTATTATTGCGGCACTTATTGTGGCAAACATCTTTACATTGATAAAGATAAGTAACATTGAAAATTCAATGGATAGAAATATTCAGCAAATGTATAACAACCAAAATGATATTAGGAATGAAATCAACAACATATACTTAAATATTGATGAAAAGCTTAAAAAACAAGCAAGTATTCTTGACGATTTTGATATAGAATTCGGAGAAGAATTAAATGCAGATAATTTGACGGTTCCTATTGGTATATCATTAACACCCAAAGAAATTACGGGGGGAATAACTGCCACACTGCTGATAAATGATGTAAGGCATTCAATGATTAATAATGGAACAACATTTACCGCATCTGTAGATGCAGATATATTTGAACCGCTTCAAATAAAGGTTATTATGGATAATGGCAGCAAAGAGGAGATTGAAACGATTGATGAATATGATGATTTGAAGTATAAATATATATTAGATTTTTACGGAAGCTTTTTAGGCGACGCTAAATATAGTGGAGGCAAGTATCAATATAACGGAGATATAGTAATAAACTACGAGGGGTCCCTAAGTAACAATCTTAAAGCGGTAAGTATTGCAAAATATGTAAACGGTAAATTAATAGATGAACAAGAAGTTAATATGAAAGACAATAAATCAATATTTCATCCTGTAAAAGAGGAAGTAGAATTATCTGCCGATGATATTATTGAAATTTATGTTGTTGCACAAGATAAATATGGCTTAAATTACAAATATATAGTTTTGCGTGATGAAATCGACAGTGATGGAAACATGGTCAAAATGAGTCCTGAATGGACAAACGGCAATCTGATAGAAATCAAAGACAAGAACGGCAAGGTGTTGTTGGAGAACAAATATTAATTTATTGGAGTTATAATTCTTGGAGGAGTATGAGCATTGCCTTTATACGCTGGCTCTGAAATACATAGAAAAACATTTATAAAAAAAATATTAAATAGAAATGAACAGCTAAGTATAGTATAACCCCAAAACTTTTGCGGTTCATTTTTTTATTTAAAAAGCAAATGTATCCTATTATGCACCTTGCTTAAAAACCGTTAAAATAAAAAAATAGTGACAAATAGTCACACTACAAAATTAAAACGCTGCTATACAATAAAAATGTATGGTGGCGTTCTTTTATTTAGGCAAGGAGGTGGGTATATGAAAGAACGACCTATTAAAAAAGTAGAGTCGTTGGAAAATGGCATTTTACGGGTGATTTTTGAAACCGGAAATCATGTGATTGTGGATATGAATTCCCAATTTGTCGGATTTAGATTTGGTGTGCTGCAGCATCCGGAAATCTGGAATTCAGCAGATACTGATGGATATTTTGTTTATTGGTATAAGAACGGATGTCCTGCACCTGTGGCGGAGCTTGCTTTTGATGAAATTATGAAAATTACATTTGGTGAGTTCTATTAGTATACCTGGGTGGTGATTTTGCTTGAATATTAAGAATTATAAGTTCAATTTAAAAATTATTGTAATAAGGAGGATACAAAAAAATGAAGAAAAGATTTAAAATGAAATTTGTATCATTGCTGCTTGCAGCCTGCATGATGCTGACTTTGCTTCCGACAACTGCCTTTGCTGCTGTAACAGATACAAATGACTGGCCGATTTTTACCATGTCGGAATACAACAATCCTGAAACTCAAGAAGTACTGCTTCAGCAAATGCTGCAAAATAACAACGATTTTTCAGCTCCCTGGGGCACGATTGTAAAAGAAATCATCAAACAACAAAAAGGGGACGGTCCTAAGTTAAACGGTAAAACCTTTTATTTTCAAGAACTGACAAACACTTCGCCGATTGTAATGAAAAACAGCTTATCCGGAGCATATAATGAAGCTGCCGGCAAGCTGACCAGTTTCATTAATAGCCTTGGCGACATCAGTAAGGGGGACCTATCTCCCACTAAGGATTTTTTAAATAGTGAAGGCAGTAAAATAGCAAATATTGAAACTGAAGGTCCTGCCTTTGCCCGGTATCAGATGAAAACATTGTCCGGTTCCGCCTTCGGCAATGAGTTCATAGGCTATTACGGTGATGCCGGCGCAATTACCATTCAGCTCTTCTATGACTTCAAAGTTGAAGGACTAAATGGAAAGTTTAAAACACCTGATTTCAACTTAGGTGATAACATGAAAGATCTAAGTTCCAAAGGTATTATTTATGACCTTGGCGGAAGCAGTGACAGCTACACTGTGAAAGCCGAAAATTATAATGATTTTTCTAATACAGTGCAAAAAAGCTATACTTATGAAAAAAGCACTGCAACTTCTACAGAGGTATCCAATTCCTATACTAAAGACTGGTCAGAAGAGACAACTATAAGCGTAGGCATTAAACTGCCCTTTGTAAACTTAGTCAGCGGCCAAGTGGAGCAGAAGGTTGGCTATAGCTACGGCATAAGTAAAACCTACTCTACTTCTAAATCAGACACCTACACTCAGTCTATAAGTGATACTATAGAAGTTCCTTTGCCGCCCCATACCGGTATTGATATTGATGTTAACATTATAGACACAACAACCTCAATACCATACACAGGCGCAGTGCGCATAACCTACAAGACCAAGGTAATCTATGCCGCCGGTATATCTGAACACGAAGATGGCCAAGGCTCGAAACAGAATGTAAACGGCTATTTTTCTTTTGGTAACGAGACCTATACTGCAATTCAGGACTTAGACAGAAGAATTATTAATGCGGGAATTTCTGGCTATGACCCGGATGGATTAAATCTACTTTCAACTTCACCTGGACTGATGTCAAACTCAGGTTTTGCATCAGCAGCCAATAAACTTCGCTCCGGTCAGCCTTACTCTCCTTATGGCGGTGTTTTTAACTATACATCTAAAGGCACAACTATCACCCCTCGAAAGGTTGTACCAATTTACCCTGCAGACCGTTTTGTGCCAGATATAGAAGAGATCACACTATATGAACAACAGTCAAGGAGGTTAGACAGTATTAAGCTTGATGCCTTTAACGAACACGATGTGCCCTACTATGGTTTTAATGCTCGGCTTGACGGCACCTGGACAGTAGTGGACAATGAAGGAAATATAAGTGTTGATTATGCAAAAATAACTAAAGACATAAACGGCTATCCTCTGTTAAAGGCAACAGCACCTAACACGGATACAGAACTATACTTGAAGTATGCGCCTAACACATCAAAAATTGCAGTATCGGGGGATTATAACAGCGAAATCATAATGCTGAATATAAAGCCTGTAGCTCTTACCAACGTCACTCTTGACGGAAGTTTTGCAGACATCATTTTAGATGACGGCACAAATACAGCTGATGCCGCAGACCTGAAATTGACGGCAAAAGATGTGGACGGTCAACCCTTTACCCCCACCGGCAGCGCAATTAAATGGTTTGCTGAGGAGGGAAAAGGTATTGAGGTTAACAAAGACACCGGCATTATAGAATTTGATCAGGCAGGCACATATCAGATTTATGCTGTGGTTAACGAAATGGAGTCTAACCGCATTCCATTGACTGTGCTTCCGGCGCGTATGTTAGAAGAGATTTTCATAGAAGGCGAAATACCCATTTTGATTTGGGATGAGGAGCACAAAAACGTCTATGACGTTAACAGCATTGAAGTTTCAGGCAAGGATCAGTACGATGACCCTTATACCGTCAGTGGAATTTGGGCATTAGGCTCTGATGGCATTGAAGATGAAGATCTAAAAATTGCCGAGACTCAGGGTAATATCCTAACAGGACTCAGGGCAGGTTCTGACATGTTGTGGCTTCAGCAAAATATAGGAACCACAGAAAGCCCGAATTATGTGAATTCAAATTCTATACCTTTTACTGTACGGGATGCTTCCTATCCTTTGACGCTGAGCATATCAGGCACTATCCCCGAATTATACTATAACCATGATGTAAATAAGAGCTTTGCACTGACAAATTTAAGCATTTCAAGTTACGACCAGTATGGTGAACTTTACGCTTTGGATTCCGATTTGTTCGAATGGACATTAAATAAACCTGATCATGCCTCAGTAGAGAACAACATCATTACCGGTATAGTGGTCGGTACTGATGATCTGACTTTGTCTTACCCCACAAAGGCTAAGGATGATGAAGGCAATCCTCTTATAAATATTTCCGCCAAACCATTAAGCGTAATTATAAAAGCTCTGCCTTATGTAAATGAATTATACCAAGGTGAGACGGTTCCCATAATCTGCGAGGCTGAAGAATTTGAGCTTTCAAATATTATTCTTCTTGCCCGGGACCAGTACGGAAACACCATAGCTGTACCTGATGACCTGCAGTGGACACTTGCAGGCAATAATGGAACAAAGGCTGTCATTGAAGGCGGCAAACTTACTGTTACAGAAGGTCAAGTGAAGTATGCTTCGTGGGCTGATGTTATTTTGGAAGCACATTCGCCGCAAGCAAATCGCACAGCGAAAAATGTGGCGGTTCGTGTTCGCCAGCAACCAATACTAAATAAATTAACAGCTTATGTCAGTGATGATTTTGTTCCAAAGTGGCAGGAAAATGCCATTTTAAATGAATTTTTCACTGCTGATGGTTTTGACCAGTATGGAAATTCAATGCCGGTTAATCCGGTTTGGAATTCTTCTGACGTAGGGGCTGTATCTCTTGAAAACGGAATACTCACCTTCCTTTTGGAAGATGGAATCAGCATTATAACAGCTAAATCAGGAGATGTTGTAAGTAACGGAATAACTATCACCGTACCGGGAACACCAAGGGTAACAGGCATTACTGTAGGCGGTGCACCTTCATCGGTAAATCTTAATGCAAAGTTGGAGTTATCAGCTTTGAGTACAAAAGTCTTTGACCAATATGGAAAGCAGTTTGATACTAAATCATTATCGGCTTATCCTGCAGCTATTCGTTGGACCCTGGAAAAGGGTACCACCGAAGCTGACATTTCCGGCAACACGGTGCGCTTTGGCAACAAAGCGGGAACGATGACACTGATTTGCACAGTTGTCAATTCACACACAAATGAAGGATTGGTGCAAAAACAAATTAACATACAAGTAGATGCATCGCAGATTACTCCTCCTTCAGGAGGCGGGGGAGTCGGAGTAGGCGGAGGCATTCCTATGACACCAACCTATAATGCTATATTGACAGGTGGAGTAGTAGGCACACTGCCTGTTAAATTTGATGCTGATAAAAGTAGTGCAGCGGTAGAGATAGGCGATTTAGCCAAAGATATTTTTGCTTCTTCAAAAAACACTATAATAACAATGCCATCTATTGAAGGTGTAAAGAGCTTTACACTGAAAATATCCGCAGACTATCTTAAAGATTATCATAGCGGTGCGGCAATAACCTTTGATACAGGCGAAAATAGCATTCTACTGTCAAGTAATATGCTTATGGATTTATTAAAAACTGCAGATAGAGAAATAGGGATTACAGTTGAAAAAGAAGTTGGATTGGGAATTCCCGGTGCATTGAATCAAGATATAGGCAACAAACCAGCAATTCGGCTGGTTTTGACAATAGATGGAAGGCAAGGCACTTGGGACAATCTGGATTTTCCGATGATGGTTTCAATACCTTATAAACCAATAAAATCAGAGTTGGACGCACCCGAGAGCATAATCATTTGGCATTTGGAGGACAGCGGCAATACGGTGTGTATTCCAAACGGAATCTATGACCCTGAAACAGGTGCCGTAACATTTAGCGCCTACCATTTAGGTAGTTACGCCATAGGCTATAATAAGGTGAGTTTTATAGATGTACCGGATACAGCATGGTACCGGGAAGCAGTGTACTTTCTTGCAGCACGGGGTATAACCGCCGGTACAGCCGAAAACACTTTCAGTCCCGACCAAACACTTACACGGGGACAGTTCATTACATTGTTGCTGAGAGCATATGGAATAAAAGGGGATGAAAAATCACAGGACAATTTCTCTGATGCAGGAAACACTTATTATACCGGATATTTAGCTGCTGCAAAACGCTTAGGAATTTCAAACGGTGTGGGAGAGCATAAATTTGCACCGGAACAACCAATAACCCGTCAGGAAATGGTTACGCTTTTATTTAATGCTCTAAGTGTACTCAATAAATTGCCTGACAGTACCTCAGATAAAACCCTTAACGATTTCATAGATGCAAATATCATAGCATCTTATGCGAAGAATGCCATGAGTTATTTAGTGGAAACAGGTGTAATAGGAGGCAGTAACGGAAAGCTTGAACCAACAAACGCCGCTAATCGTGCAGAAATAGTACAAATTATTTATAACCTGATGATTAAATAAGAATTATATTTAAAAAAATAAAAAAAACAGTGACATATGTCACTGTTTTTTTATTTTTAACAATTCTTCAAGTTTTATACGCTTATTCTTCGTACTTCCGTCTATGTTTAGTTTATCGAATATCCGTGATAATTGATTTCGAACTGTTCCCTCAGCCAAGTGCAGCTCTTCTGCTATTTCCATGTTAGTCTTTCTCAATGCCGCTAATTTTGCTATTTCCAACTCCCTATTAGATAAACCATAGTCCTCATATTCTCCCCAAAATTTTTCCTGTATATTTTTCTTACCTTTTTTGAATTCTTTGGATAAGGACATTATAATGTTTATTTCTTCAACGTATATATTTTGTTCTTTGAGCTCCTCCAATAAACCCTCTACAAATGCTTCACTTTCCGCAAAAGGCATTATAATACGGTCGGGAGCTGCCATATTAAGTGCATGTTTTAGTTCATCTAATGCTTCATTATGTTTTTTTAATTTTTCAAATGCGGCCGATAATTGTATATGCAGCCAAATTTGGCACATTACATTATTGTATACACCGTATATATTCTTACAATCTTCAGATCTTGCTATTACTTCCGTCCATTCACCCTTTGCAAGCAAAAGTTGATTGTAATAAGTATGAAGCATTGGCATAGCCGGAAACATAACAAGCGCTTCCGATAATCTTCCTTCTAAAAACCATTTAGGCGAATTTTCAGGATGTTCTAACAAAGAATATATAAAGCCTTGACTTATCTCCAATGTATTTATAAGGGTATATTGCTTTTCCCTTAACAACCATTCCCTGCAGTCCGCAATGCAATTTCTTATTTCCTCGGTATCTCCTTTAAAAACTGCCATCCTCATAGATAGAATTCTTGAATTAATCATAATACTGAACTGATTTTTTCTCTTAGCTGCCGCCATTGCCATACGATTTGAAATATCAGCCTCCGTAATCTGACCGCGTTCATAGCACAAATCTGCTAAAAAACTATGCTCCGCACCATTGCCGTGACCATCAGATATTTGATAATAATAGGGCATACATTCTTTCATTTCTTCATTCTCTCTATCCGCTCCGCCTACAGTTCGATGGTACATCATAAAAACAGACGGCGCTGAGAACGTCCAAGCGCCCCTTGGGTCTACACTTAAGGATGTTCGGCTAAGCAAAGAGTTTGCTCTTCTGTGATATGCACTCATGGAAGAGATATTATTATAGCTAAGGAAACCTTCAGATACTTCAGCATCTCCTAAAAGATTGTTTTTTTCTTCTTGGGTTAATACCTTATCTTGTTCCAAAGACTTAAGCAATAGCATCTTCATTCTTTTTAACTCGGGAATATTGTGGAATGAAAACATCTTTAGCATAGTCGGGGTAATAGCGGAAGGATATTTCAGGATAATTTCCTCGGGGCATTCATTTATCCACTTGAAAAGGTCTTTGCTATGCTCCGTGTTCAGACTTTTCAACTTATCCTTTTCTATGGTTATAAACAATCCGTTCCAATCTGCCCCTTTATAAAAGGAATAATAAGCTTTGATATATTCACCCGATTTAATATACAAATGACCCAATCTTGAATAATTTTCTTTTCTGTATTCTTCCGGTTTTTCAGAAAACTTCTGCCTTGTACATTGCTGTAACATATGATGGTACCTGTATATTCCGCTGTCATTCTTAGTTATGAAAGAATTGTTTTCGGTCAAAGATTCAAGCAGCTGTATAGCTTCTTCGTTCTGCCACAGGTATATAGCTTGATTTTTAGTGAATTCATCAGTCATTCCGCAAAGAATAAGGAATTCACGACTTCTTTCAGGCAGCGGATCAAGTAATGTCCTGTTGATTAAAGTATATATATCTTCGGTTTTTGAAAGCCAGGTTCCATTTTGCACATAGGATTTGAAATTTAAATATATCATGGAAATCCAGCCTTCACAGAGTATAGACAGTTCATGTATCTCTTCATTGGCAGCCTGAATATCGCAATACTTGGAATAGGCATACAATTCTTGTTCTTTAAGCCTCAAATCTTCCACAGTTATCTCACACAGAAGGTTTCCTAAACGCATCTTATCATCTTCACCAAAAATTTGATTGCGAGACAGAAATATTATATGGAATTTTTCTGTCATAGTTCTGGAAAGAAAGAGAATAAGAGGCAGTACTTCCTGTTGCCCCAGTAAATACAAGTCATCTATTATTAAATAAATCGGAATATGGCTTTCATCAAAAGTATCCTGCAGCAATTCCGCAAAAATGGAAATACTTCTTGGGTCCTTCGGAAATCCCAAAGCTTTCATTTGTTCTGCCAATATGGGGTATTTTTTAAAAACCTTGCATAGACCCGTCCAAAAATCCGTTATGGAATTAGTTGCTATCATTTGACGAAGTATTACGGCATCTTTTTCTTTTTTAGCTTGTTTTTTTGCCCACCAATCTATTGCGGTTGTTTTTCCAAAACCCATTGGTGCAATAATAGTTGTAACAGGGTGTCCATTAATTTCATCTAATCGTCTTTTTAGCCGTTCAGTTATGTAAATATGATTTAAACGGGGATAATAACTCAACAAAAACACCACCTTTATACTTATAGACTTATACCCACAAATCTTTTCCAAATGAAATGTATAACCAAATATAAGGTAATTAATAATTGCTCTTTGCTTAATTTTCACCGGAAATATTTTATATTTTCTGTATGTGTTATTAGCATACCTGGCTCAGAAGGAAAGCACCCCAAAGCAAACAATTAACATAATTAATAATAACATATTAACATATTATGCTAATTATTGGAATATATATTTGATCTGCTTCAAAAATGAGTCCCGAACGTATAAAAAAAGAACCGGTCATTAATACCGGTTCGATTTTCTTGTAATTGTTTAATTATATTATTTATCTACGAAAGCCGCTGCATTTGCTCCGGCTATTTTACCGAATACTGTTATGTCGGTTACTGCATTTCCGCCGATTCTGTTACCACCGTGAACGCCGCCTGTAACTTCTCCGGCTGCATAGAGTCCTTCTACAGGTGAGCCCGAATTATTGATGACCTGAGCATCTGTGTTGATTGTAACCCCGCCCATAGTGTGGTGGATTGCCGGTGATACTTCAACAGCATAAAATGGTCCCGATACAAGTTCAACTTCTAATGATGTTCTTCCGAAGTCAGCATCTGATTTTGCTTTTATAGCTTCATTGTATTTCGCAATTGTTGCTTCAAGTGCAGCTGCATCTACATTCATAATTGTTGCTAATTCTACAATAGTTTGAGCTTCTTTAAGCAATCCTTGCTCCTTGTAGCTTTTATAAGTGGATGCCTTATCATAAACCTGTTTGTCTAAAACAAGGTATGCAGTAGCTCCTTTTTGTTCAAGTATTGCTTTTGAAACAACATCTCTCGTTTGAAGTTCATCAATGAATCTCTGTCCTTCGTGGTTAACCAATATAGCACCGTCGCCCCTGATTCCCTCGGTAATCATTTCATTGATTTTTGGCACTACCGTAGGGTGAGTTTGAATTTGTTCAATGTCCGTTAAAGAAACGTCCAACTTTTCAACCATTGCCAATGCATCTCCTGTTGCTCCGCGACTGTTTGTTGTTCCGAAACCTTTAAGTTCAGGTTTGAATTTAACAACCAAATCCGGATTAGCGCCAAAACCGCCGGAAGCTATAATTACTGCTTCTGCAT
Source organism: Sedimentibacter sp. (assembly GCA_036720515.1). Classification (GTDB taxonomy): domain Bacteria; phylum Bacillota; class Clostridia; order Tissierellales; family Sedimentibacteraceae; genus Sedimentibacter. Next base: position 11,432 of record DAIMMU010000022.1, on the reverse strand, counting down.
TGATATTGTAAGTATTGCCGTCTATATTTTCAACTTTGATACCTTTTACCGTGTTACCTTCGGACAATATTTCAATTGCTTTGGTACTTAATCTCACATCAATTCCAAGGGTTTCAACTTGATTGCTGAAAACATCCATAAGATGCTTTCCGACAGGCATACCGCCGGGAGCCTTGTGTATTCTGTCAACACTTTGACCGCCAGATCTTCCTATTTCGGATAAATTAGCACCGAGGTCTTCGAGCCAGTAAAGGGTTTCTGCTGATTTTTCAGTAAAAACTTTAAGAAGCTCCGGATTGTTTAAATCCTTTCCGCCTTTCATAGTATCGGCATAGAATAATTCAGGACTGTCCTGTAATCCCTTTGCTTGTTGGTATTTTGTATTTGCAGCATTCATACCGACTGTAGAATAGTTTGTATTACCGCCCATAAATGCATTTTTTTCAACAACTATAACATTTGCGCCCGCATTTGTGGCTTCAATCGCAGCAGTCAGACCTGCACCGCCAGCTCCTATTATAACTATGTCGGTATCTACATCTTCAGCTTTTTCGGCTTGTTTTTGATAAGCTTTTTCTGTAAGAACCGCACCTGATTTTTCAACGGCATCTTTTACAGAGCTAATCAGTGCAATACTTGTTAATGTAGCCCCTGATACAGCGTCAACACTAACTGAGTTTTTGCCGATTATTTCATTTGTAAGCTGTTCTATAACCGGTTTTGTAAAACCAGATTCTGAGCTTTCCACTACTTTTATATCTTTAATTTCAGAATTCTCTAAAGTTACGTCAACTTTAAATGCTCCGTATTTTCCGTTTCCTTCGCCTTGAACAACTGCATTCACAAGTTCATCAGGCTTTTTTTCTTCTGCCGGTTTTTCAGTTTCTTTTTGCTGGCATGCCGTAGCAGATAATATAAGCATAACTGCCAAAAGCAATGAAATTAGTCTTTTTGTTTTCATTCTCTCCTCCTTGTTTGTTAAATATCTAATTTTTAGTATTGTATCCGTAAAAATTAGTTGCGTCAACGTTTTGGTGTTAAAAATAATTAAAATAGTTTTGTTATATAAATATTTGGGGATAATATTGTTGTTTAATGTCGAAAATATTTTACTCCGAACAATATTATGAGACAATTGATAGATGATTGGACAATTCCGGCAGAATGTTTTAACAGATAATATGAAAAGAGAAGATAAACGAATACTATAAACATTTAAACAAAGAAACATACTATGAAGTTGATGAAGCTGACATATCCCGCGGATTGGAAATCATAAATTCAAAAAGGCAAATTAACGGATAAAACCATTAATTTGCTTTTTTAATATGAAATGTTTTCAATTATGCGGGTACTATGATACTCTTGGAAAAGGGAAGTTAGGATCCGTAGGAAGAGAAGGAGTTTGTTTTCGCAGGTACTGAAGAATTAATTCGTCTAATTTTATAGATTTATCTATCAATCCCTTTGTACCAAAAAGAACATTGAATTCAAAAAAATAATAATGTCCGTCAACTTCTGCGATATCAAAACCCGCATGATTAATATCTAATGCTTTGGCTGCCATATCGACAAGAGTTAATGCTTCCGGCGGAATATTATCGTAGGAGATAGAACCTCCTTGTGCAACGTTATTTTTGAAACTGTTTTCTCCTCCGATTCTCCAATAGGAAGCAATGATTTCGTCTCCTAAGTAAGTTATACGCATGTCCCTGTCAATCGGAAGTTTTTCTTGTATATATAAGATATCGCTTTTATCACAATATGAATGAAATTGTTTTTTATCTTCGATTAAATATACTCCATATCCCATGGAATTTTTAATATCCTTCGCTACGAATGGAAAGGAAAACATGTCCAAAATATATTCCTGATTAATAGGTGTATTGCCGAGTATTTCGGTATAAGGTATATTTTGCGGACAGATAGCCATAAGAGCTCTTGTCATTTCTATTTTGTTATGCCCCAAATGGTAGGTGCTGATATTAGGAAAAATTTTTTTCTTGAGACCGTAAACAAGAGAATTAATTTGCCAATATTCAGGATATAGTATCCAATCCGCTTCTTTTATTTTATCTTTTTCTTTGAAAAAGTGTTCTGGTTTAATATAGTATGCCTCGCTAATATGAAGCGTTCTTAATGCATTAAAGCTTACCAGTTTCATAGAATTTTCCTATCCTTTATTATAAATTCCAAATAACTTAAAAAGTATAATTAGATTTTATAAAAAAGTCAATGGATATTAATTGCTAACTTTTTAGTAATTTTTCTATAACTTGTCTATTCCAATATTACACTTTACATCATCTGTGAGGATTAATACAGATTCATTTTCCTTTACTCCCATACAATCTTCTAAAATAATTCTATATCCTGATTTCATATCTGCTTTCTGCCCCTAACTGTCTAATAATTCTCCAAGCACTCTTGAAACTAATGTTCTTGCTAATATTACGCTCTTATCGGTACCTTCCGATACTCTTTTCTTCATTTCACGTGTGTAACCGATACAATCCAATATAACGACATCGGCATAAGATTTATTAAGTTCCGTAATGACCTCTGAAATTTCATCTGCTTTAGAATAAGGTGAACCTGAAAACACATCTGCATTAATACCGGTTTCTTTCCACTTTTTGATACTTTGATTGATTTGCTCCTTATGAGGAACAACCACTGCAAGCTTACTGTTTCCTAACAAAGGAGGCATAACACTATGTATAATTTTTTGCGGATATAACAAAGGTTTAGTTGATTTAAATATATCGGGAAATGTTCCGGTACAAATAAATAATATTATATCAGCGCCTTCATTCTCCAACCTTTCAATGCATTTTTGCAACATAGGTAAAATATGTCTTTCGGCAAATTTTACGTTTCTCCCATCTCATTGAAATGGCTGTTGACAAACTCAGATCGGAATAAACCACATTATAAGGAATCAGTATTAAGGGAATTTCATACCTATCTGCATCATTAATCAGTTTTTCATTGATAGGTCCAAAATAGCGCATATCCTTAATTGCAACAGCAGCAGCCCCTTTTTTATGTATATTTTCTATTAACTTTTCCTTAATCTCTTCTTTACCCATAAATGCATAACCGGCTGTAAGCAAGAATTCTCCGCCTTCCAACCAATCGATTCCGTCAGGAGTTTCAAGAACTGTTATATGCTTGCACTTATTTTTTAGACCCTTTTTTCCGCCTAAAACCTGATACCCTTCTATCATGGGTAAACTCAGAGTTTCTTCTGCAGTAATAAAATCTTGTCTATTTAATATTTCATCAAACTTTATATCTTTTAAGAATCTATTTTTCATAAGGTCCCCTTGCTTAATATGCAATTTTTAATTAAATCTAATCCAGTTTCTGTTTCGTATGCGATGCACCTTTCTTTTATAATTATACTATATAATCCTGTGGTCTTCAAGCTTTGTATCAAGGAGCCGCTATAAAATTTCTCTTGACAGCCAAGTGCTAATAGTATATATTGTTAACACGGTTAGCCGTTGCAACCGTCAATTAAATATTGAAAAGAAGTAAGGAATATTGATTGGTTATTAACGCAAAATTTAGATTGGAGGTATATTATATGTCTGCAAAGGATGATGGAAACAGTATGAGCTATGCCGATAAAGCATTTATCACCTTTAATGAAATCATGTCAAGCAAGCAAAATAACATGATTGAGAATGTCAATCGTGCAAATAAAGGAGAGCTTTTTGTTTTACATTTCTTATCAAGGCACAACACGGAGGTACTTCCTTCCGAGCTAAGTGCGGCGTTAGGTGCCAGCACAGCACGAATATCCGCATTGCTTGGCACGTTGGAAAAGAAGGGACAGATTGTGCGCAACATAGACAAAAGCAACCGCCGCAATATTCTTGTGACTATTACCGAAGCCGGACGTAATCGTGCTGAAAATGAAATGAAGGAAATCCAAAGAAGCATGACGCAGGTGTTTGCCGACATGGGGGAAGCGGATACAGAAGAGTTCATCCGGCTGACAAGTCAATTTTTCGATCTTATGCAAAAATATATGCCTAAAGAATAAAACGGCATATTTGTTCTTTGTGCGGACTTTGTTGTCCGCCTAAATATAATTAGATTGCTAATACAGTTAACTATGAATATAGGTTATATTAAACCCTATACAAATAATTGGAGGAATTAATTTATATGTTAAAGATTTTCAAATATCTAAAACCCAAGGAATGGCTGATGGCAGGTATCAGCTTAATTTTTATTGCCATACAGGTTTGGCTCGACCTAAAGCTTCCCGACTATATGTCGGAAATAACGAAGTTGACACAGACACAAGGCAGTGCAATGAGCGATATATGGCTGAACGGAGGATATATGCTGCTATGTGCGTTCGGAAGCCTTGTAGCTGCAATTATAGTCGGATACTTTGCGGCGAAAATAGCCGCATTATTTTCACAGAGACTCAGGAGCCTTTTATTTAATAAGGTTGAATCTTTTTCAATGGAAGAAATCAACCGTTTTTCTACTTCAAGCCTTATTACGCGTTCAACAAACGATATAACACAAATTCAGATGTTGGTTGTAATGGCTTTGCAATTGGTTATAAAAGCTCCAATCACAGCAATATGGGCAATAACCAAGATCGCGGGCAAAGGCTTTGAATGGTCTGTTGTAACAGGGGCAGCCGTTTTGATTATGGTGTCTATGGTTACAATTTTGATGATATTGGCAATACCTAAATTTAAAAAAATGCAGACCCTTACAGACAATATAACCCGCGTAACAAGAGAAAATCTTGCGGGACTGCGCGTTGTCCGCGCTTACAATGCCGAGGACTACCAAGAAGATAAGTTTGAAGCTGCAAATGAAGAACTCACAAGCACGCAGATGTTTACAAATCGTGCCATGGCAATCATGATGCCGGTGATGAGTATGCTGATGAGCGGACTTTCGCTTGCGGTTTATTGGGTGGGGGCATATTTGATTGATGCGTCGGGTGCGATGGATAAATTGGCTGTATTTTCAAATATGGTTGTATTTTCACAGTATGCCATGCAAGTTATCATGTCATTTATGATGCTTGTAATGATATTCATTATGTTACCCCGTGCCAGTGTTTCCGCAAAGCGTATCAATGAAGTTCTTGATACGAAACCGAATATTTTAGACGGAACTAAGACTGAGGGCAAACCCGGAGTTGTAGGAGAGGTCGAATTCAGGTCGGTCAGTTTCAGATATCCCGATGCTGCGGAGCCTGTCCTTGAAAATATAAGCTTTACGGCAAAGAAGGGCGAAACGGTTGCGTTTATCGGCTCAACAGGCAGCGGAAAATCAACGCTTATCAATCTTGTTCCTCGTTTCTTTGATGCAACCGGTGGGGAAATATTGATTGACGGCGTAAACGTGAAAGAATATAAAATGGAAGCTCTTTTCAATAAAATTGGATATGTGCCGCAAAAAGCTGTTTTATTCAAGGGTACGGTTAAATCCAATGTGGCTTACGGCGATAATGACAGCGGTGAAGATTACAGTGCGGATGAGGTGCGAAGGGCTGTACAAATTGCGCAGGGTGCGGACTTTGTTGAAAAAATGGATGGCGGGTACGAGGCATCCATAGCACAAGGCGGAGCCAATATATCAGGCGGGCAGAAACAAAGGCTTGCTATTGCCCGTGCGGTATGCCGCAAGCCTGAAATCTACATTTTCGACGATTCTTTTTCAGCACTTGATTATAAAACAGACCGCATTTTGCGCAGTGTACTGAAAAAGGAAACATCAGGAGTAACCAGTCTGATTGTAGCACAGCGAATTGGCACGATTATGGATGCGGATCAAATTATTGTGCTTGACGAAGGTAAAATTGCAGGAAAAGGAACGCATAAGGAATTACTCCGTGAATGCACCGTATACAAGGAAATAGCAATGTCGCAATTAAGTGAGGAGGAATTGGCATCATGAGTGAAAATAACGCAAGAATGCACAGAGGACCTATGGGCGGCATGGGCGGCGGTGAAAAAGCAAAGGATTTTAAGGGTACGTGGGGTAAGCTGATACGATATTGTAAAGGCTATATGACCGTCATATTGACGGCTCTTGTCATTGCAGCCTTGGGTACGGTGCTTCAAATTGCGGGACCTGATAAGCTGAAAGATATGACTAATGAAATTACAAAGGGTTTGCCTGCAATGATAAATGGTGCTCCCGTAATGGGTGCAATAGATTTTAATGCCGTATTTAATATCGGTATATTATTAATTTGCTTTTACGGTGCATCAGGCATTTTCAGCTTTACCGAGAACTTTATCATGGCTACGGTGACAGCTAAAATATCGAAACAAATGCGCACAGACATTTCAAAGAAAATCAATAATCTTCCTCTGAAATATTTTGACAAAGTCAGCTATGGCGATGTAATCAGCCGTATGACCAACGATGTGGATGCAATCGGTCAGACATTGAATCAGAGTCTTGATAATTTGGTTAGGTCGATTACCATGTTTGCCGGCTCGCTGGTCATGATGTTCTACAATAGCTGGATTTTAGCACTTGTAGCTATTGGCTCATCCTTTATCGGGTTTGCTCTGATGATAATAATCATGTCAAAGTCTCAGAAGTATTTTAAAATACAGCAGCAAGGTCTTGGCAATATTAACGGTCATATCGAGGAAATTTATTCGGGACACAATGTTGTTAAGGCATATAACGGAGAAAGAAATGCGAAAAAAACCTTTGAGGACATTAATGGCTCACTGTATAACAGCGGATGGAAATCCCAGTTTATGTCCGGACTTATGATGCCGATTATGAATTTTATCGGTAACTTTGGTTATGCGGCAGTATGTGTTGTCGGTGCGGCGCTGGTGATGAAAGGAACCATTTCGTTCGGAGTGATTGTTGCATTTATGATATATATTCGCCTCTTTACGCAACCCTTATCACAGTTGGCTCAGTCTATGCAACAGCTTCAGAGAACAGCCGCCGCAAGTGAGCGTGTTTTCGAATTTCTCGATGAAGAAGAACTTGATGACGAAAGCCACAAAATTAAAAAATTAAAAAATGTCAAAGGTGATGTGGAGTTTAAGAATGTCCGTTTTGGCTATGAAAAGGACAAAACGATTATCAACGATTTTTCCGCAAATGTAAAAGCCGGACAGAAAATCGCCATCGTCGGACCTACTGGGGCGGGCAAAACAACTATGGTAAATCTGCTTATGCGATTTTATGAAATAGACGGAGGAGAAATTTATATAGATGGAATACCCATAAGCCGCGTTACAAGAGAAAACGTGCATGACCAATTCTGCATGGTATTACAGGATACATGGCTTTTTGAGGGAACCATAAAAGAGAATATTATATACAGCAAGCATGGTGTTACGGATAAAGAAGTGATTGATGCCTGTAAATCTGTCGGTATCCATCACTTTATTCGGACGCTGCCGCAGGGCTATGATACCGTACTAAATGATAAAGCAAGCCTATCCGTAGGACAAAAGCAGCTTGTTACAATCGCCCGTGCCATAATTCAAAATTCACCGCTTCTGATACTTGATGAAGCTACGAGCTCGGTAGATACACGTACCGAAAAACTCGTACAGGATGCGATGGATAAGCTGACGCAAGGACGAACATCCTTTGTAATTGCTCACCGCCTGTCCACAATCAAAAATGCCGATTTGATTTTGGTGATGAAGGATGGCGATATCATTGAAAGCGGCAATCATAAGGAGCTTCTTGAAAAGGGCGGATTTTATGCGGAGCTTTACAACAGCCAATTCGAATTAGCTTCATAAAACAGTATGATGTATTCCTCCGGTTCCCGTATGATGTGCAAAATAATTAATAAAAATTAGTTTTTCTTTATTTTTCTTTATTTATTTTTAAGAATCATGTGATAAAAATAAATTAATACATCTGAAAAAGATTAACTTGCATCTCCGGCACATGGTGTATGAATGCAACGGAAAATATTGTTTAAAGAAGAAAAGGAGCATAAGTATATTTGACAGAAAGAAATCCATAAACTTCAAAAATATAAATGATTTTGAAAAGTTAGAAGGCATAAAAAGCGTAACACCCGTTTATACCGTCAGTGCAACCGTTAAATATGACTTAAATAATACGGATGTAAGAATAACCGGCGGAAATGAAAATTATATGAGCATAAACAATTATGAAATAGGCTCCGGGAGGTCTATAAATCCCGTTGATATTGACTACAGAAACAAGGTTGCCGTAATAGGGCTGACTGTTGCCGAAGATTTGTTTAGGGAGGACAGCCCCGTCAGCAAGGACATATATATAAACGGTGAAAAGTACACCGTGGTTGGTGTCCTCAAAGACAAGGGGAGCTCCATAACCGGAGACAGCAATGAAATTGTTATAGTGCCCGTAACAACTCTTATGAGGCAGAACAGCACAAATGCGATAAGCAGCATAACAGTGCAGGCAAACTCTGCCGAGGAATCTGCGGCAGCAAAAAAAAGCGTGGAAAACTACCTGCTTGATTATTTTGAAGATGAGGATTCTTATGGCGTTTTCAGTCAGGATGAAATGCTCGACACATTGAATGAGGTTACAGGAATGCTGACGGCAATGTTAGGAGGAATCGCAGGAATATCACTTCTTGTTGGCGGCATAGGAATAATGAACATAATGCTTGTAACGGTTACGGAAAGAACGAGGGAAATAGGCATAAGAAAGGCAATAGGGGCAGGAAGGTCTAACATATTAATTCAATTTCTTATTGAATCCTCGGTAATGAGCGGTGTAGGCGGAATTATAGGCGCGGCTTTAGGCATTGCGGCATCATATGTCATAAGCAATATGATGAAAATAAGCTATAGAGTCAATTTACCCGTAATAATAGGAGCATTTATATTTTCTTTGGCAGTGGGTGTATTTTTCGGATTATACCCTGCAAACAAGGCATCAAAATTGAAGCCTGTAGATGCGCTACGTTATGAATAATACAGGATTTTCATCCACGGAGTAATCCTTTCAAAAATTGTTGCATATACAGTAAAATTATGGTAAAGTGCATTTATAAAACTGCAATTTAAGGACGGATAACAAGATTTGCGGAGTTTGATAAGTGCGAAGTATTGAGATTATATAATTTTTATGAGGTAACGTATGTTTTTTATTGCGGGTGTTTATCCAAAAAGGGTAGAATTAGATTATTATGAGCCGATTATGTGCAGCTGCTGTACAAAATATGGACGATATGAAGCGTTTGTGGAATACAGTGTATTCAGCCTATTTTTCATACCCTTGTTTAAATTCAACAAAAAGTTTTATGCAAGAACTACCTGCTGCAACAGCATGTATTTGATAACAAACAAAGAAAAGGGCTTGATGATGGAAAGAGGGCATGGGCACAATGTATTTTTGAGAGATGATGACCTGAAGCTTATGCAAAAAGGGATATGTGGTTCTAATACATGCCCAAACTGCGGATATCAAGCAAATATGGAGCACAAATATTGTCCGAATTGCGGAAAAAGCTTATAGCCATGATTGGCTGACAATACTTTTTTATTAAATGTCAGGTTTGTAATTTGCCAAGGGGGAAGAAAGTTATGAGCGGAAATAAAAAACCATGGTACAAAGTGTGCCCGCCGTGAGTATTGATATATATCCTGCTGTTTGCAGGAATAGGTATAGTGTATTTAGTCAGATATTTATTAACATAATTCCGGGGAGTATGGGTATGCACATGATAAAAATCAAAAGAGTGTATGCCGAATCTTCCATAGATGATGGTTACAGGATATTGATAGACAGGCTATCGCCATGGGGCATCAGAAGAATAAAAATGAAAAATATAATCATGCAACTGTTTTAAAGAAATGGATTGGGAGAATTTTGGGGACATAAAGGAATTTCAAGGTCCGTCCCCAAAATGTCTTTTATTGATTGTTGTTGTCGAGCTTTATTTCAGCGATTTTTCTTTTTAATTCTTCTATGTTTCGCAAAGAAGCAATAATTTTACCGCAAGCTTCGGCAACGGGACTTTCGGGATTATTTCTTTCCTGCTCAAACACATACTTTCCGATTTCTAAAAAATATTGGTTAATTTGCTTTTCTTCGCCTGAAATAGCATTGTTAAGCTTGGTTGTTTCAGCGAAATCCTTAGCCTTTTCCGTTGCTGTGCCGGCAGCATCGCCTATTGCTTTGCCTATTTTATTTAAGAATGCCATAACTTTCCCTCCGATTAGAATTTTTTATTATTATTTATATACCTTATATTATTGTGTTTAAACATTTCAGGTAATGAAAATTTTACTGCTTTTTTACTATAATAAACTTAAAAATTTGTAATCACCCTCAGGGTGAATTTATGCAAAAATTTTTATTGCATTTATGCAAGATTCGACATTCTTTTCCTTAATAACCGCTATATAATTATATTTGTGAGTTTTTTCGATTCTATTTGATTATTTACGATTAAAAAACATAAAATTATTAATGCGGGGGGGTGATGAAGTGGAAGAGTCGGGCAAAGTAATTGTGCTTCCTTTTGTAAGAAGCACAAAAATCGAAAATGCAGTAAATACTTTGAATGTAGCTGTTAAACATGCTGAAACGGAAGTTAGGGAAGACAACATCTATAACGGATATATGAATGTTACCAATAAATTAAACAATCTTATCAGTAATATTCACGGTGAAAGCCAGCTTATAGAGCTTTTAGCACAGAATGAAAAAAAATCAGACAACACGTATTTGATAAAAATTATTGATTCAATAAAGCAAAATTGTCTTAAGTTAACAAAATCTTTAAACTATATAATTGAACTGCAAAAGATAAAAGAGAAACAGTTTTATTTATGCTTCGGCAATGCAAATATTGTCGAAATTATTGATAACATTGTCATTAACACATCTAAAATTATCAAGGATAAAAAAATTATTTTTGATACCAATGTTGAAGAAAAGTTTATGTCATGTGATGCGGATGAATTTCAAAAAGCAATCCTAATTATCTTATCTAATGCAATCAAATTTTCCACTGACAAAGAAGTGTTAGTCAATCTAAATTTTTGTGAAAATATTATTAATATTACTATTTCGTTTAATACTAAAAATAATGAAATATTAAATGCTTTTATAGATAAAGTGGACAACTTTAACTTTAACAGCTTTGAAGACTTGCCGATAAGTTTCTATTTATGCAGGTCAATAATCGAGCTTCATGAAGGCAACATTGAAATTATAGTCAATGGTGATGAAGTTTGTTTTTCGATACAGCTGCCATGCGAAAATACGGATTCAATTTATTATTTGTTCAGAAATGACAAAACACATAACAACGAAAATTTAACCGAGCAAATACTGATAGAGTTTTCTGATTTATATGATATATAACGGTAGATGGGGTTATGGCATATAAATGAGAAATGTGGTTAGGGCATCTTTAAATGAGAAATGTGGTTAGGGCATCT
>DAIMMU010000222.1:0-3320 GCA_036720515.1 Sedimentibacter sp. | reverse complement strand
GAAATTTATGCTTTTGTTTCTTCTACCGAATGGGCAAAATACGAAGAAGTTCAATCAGATATTTTTGATCATATATTAGCCGTAATGGACATTTTCGAGCTGAAGGTTTTTCAAAATCCTACAGGCAACGATATAAAACTTTTGCAGAAAAAATAAAATCCGGCAAATATTGCCGGACTAATTACTAAATTTCTCCTATCGCTCCGCTGCTGTTATCTTACCGTTTTCCAATTGTTCAACAACATCAAGTGCTTCCACCAAAACAACATCCTCATATCTATCTTGGAAGCTTCTTAGTGCATATGGATTGGTAAATAATAATACAGGTCTTTCATAATGGTCGAAAACAAGCATACAGCGTGAATTTTCATATCTTTTTAATTCTCCGGGGTTATCCGTTTTAACCCATCTTGCAACGGAAAAGTCTAAGCTTTCCATACGAATATCCGTATTATATTCATTTACAAGGCGATAATCGAAAACTTCAAACTGCAATACTCCAACCGCTCCAAGAATTATTTCATTGTATTCATTCCTGTAAACCTGAATTGCACCTTCCTGTGCTAATTGTTCAACACCTTTTTGAAAGTTTTTTCCTTTAAGGGAATTTTTAGCGCTAACCCGCATAAATAATTCAGGAGGGAATGTCGGCAATGGCTCAAAAAATACTTTATCCCTGCCGTTTGTCAGAGTATCGCCAATTTGAAAATTGCCTGAATCATAAATTCCTATAACATCACCCGCATAAGCTGTATCAACGGTTTCGCGTTCATTTGCCATAAGGTGAGTTGACTGGCTTAATTTCATTTGTTTCCCTGTTCTTGACAAAGTAACATTCATTCCTCTTACGAATGTTCCCGAGCAAATTCTTAAGAAAGCAAGCCTGTCACGGTGGTTAGGGTCCATATTTGCCTGAATTTTAAAAATAAATCCTGTAAAAACATCGTCTGTAGGTTTTACTTCTCCTGTGGTAGTTTTTCTTGAAGAAGGCGGGGGAGACATAATGAGAAAATGCTTCAAAAATTCCGTCACTCCAAAGTCTGCCAAAGCAGAGCCGAAGAAAACAGGCGATAGCTTTCCTTTTTTGACTAAATCCATATCAAATTCATTGCCGGCACCGTCAAGGAGTTCCATTGCATTTCTTAAATTTATTAAATTAGCAGGGCTTATTTTTCCGTCAAGCCTGCTCGAATTAACATCTTCATCGTAAAGATTTATTTGTTCTTTCTTTTTAAATAAATTAACTACATTTCTTTGCCTGTCATAAATTCCTTCAAATTCTTTGCCACAGCCTATAGGCCATGTAACAGCTACGGAAGGAAGACCTAAGACATCCTCTAATTCCTGCATTGAGCTTAATGGGTCCATTGCTTCACGGTCTAATTTGTTGATAAATGTAAATATGGGAATACCTCTCATGCTGCAAACCTCAAAAAGCTTTTTAGTTTGTGCTTCTATACCCTTGGCAGCATCTATAACCATAACCGCACTGTCAACAGAGGTCAAAATACGGTACGTATCTTCGCCGAAGTCATTGTGCCCCGGTGTATCCATAATAGAAATCACTTTATCATCATATTCAAACTGCATTACTGAAGATGTAACGGATATTCCGCGTTGTTTTTCAATTTCCATCCAGTCTGATTTAGCAAATTTCGCATTTTTTCTGGCTCTAACAGTACCAGCCTCTCGTATGGCTCCTCCGTGGAGAAGGAGTTTTTCGGTCAAAGTGGTTTTTCCCGCATCAGGGTGAGATATAATGCCAAATATTCTTCTTTTATTTATTAAATCTATATTGTTCATTTCGATCCTTTCTGTTTTAGGAAATATTTCGACTTTAGTTATTTTACATCATTTAAGCAAAAATATAAAGTATTTTTATCATAATATAATATATTTTGACATTTACTAACATTTTTCATCATCTTGCCTGAATTATAGTTTTTGACCATGTAAAAATCTTAAAAAATAATATTTCATAACATAAAAATTCGTCAAAAAATATTCCTCTTAATTATAATAGACATTAAAATGATTATAGATAACTACATGTCATGAATCACATTTGTAACCCATTTTTTTGATTTTACCCTGAAGATTCCTATAAAAGCTTTCACAATTTCCTCTATATTGACCATCAGATAAACATAGTATACGGGAAACTTAAATAACAGTGCACCTAAAAATGCCAAAGGAACTCCTAAAAGCCAGACGGAGCCCATTTCAAGTATCATTGAAAATTTGGTATCGCCGCCGCCTCTCAGCACTCCAACAATCAATGTTCCGTTAAATGATTTTATAAAGAAAAGTGCTGCTGTAACTATTAAAAGCTTCTTTGAAGCATCATATAAACCCGGTGTAAGATTTCTGAAGAATAAAAGTATTATATCTGTTGAAAAAAACAGCAGTATTCCTAATGCAAGACCTAATGCTGCCGATAATATCATGAAGCTGTTAGCATATTCAACCGCTTCATTTTCTTCATCGGCTCCAATTTTATTTCCAACCATAACCGTGCATGCGTTAGCTAATCCTCTGCTCAGCACCATAAATATATTCTGTACAGTATTTAAAATTTGAACCGCAGCGGCTGCCTCCGTACCAATTTTTGCATAAGCTACCGAATACAGAACAGTACCCAATGACCAAAATGCTTCATTCAAAATAACGGGATAAGCGGTTTTAAAATACTTCTTTATAAAATCTCCTGTCCAGTCTGTCATATTTCTGATACTATGGGCAAGCGGATTATTCTTTTTCCTTGAATATATGGCATACATTATCAGTGCTATTTCCACAGTCCTTGCTATTAATGTACCATAGGCAGCTCCCTTGACACCTAAACGGGGGAAACCGAACTTTCCGAAAATAAGAAGATAATTAAACAGTGCATTGGTTAAAAAGGAAATTATACTTACTACCATAGGCATTTTAGCCTGACTGATGCTTCTGAGAGCAACAGCATACAAAAAGCTTATACCTGTAATAATATAGCTCAGGGATACTATCCTTAAATAATCAACTCCCAATCTGATAACTTCTTTATCATCGCTAAAAATTTTCATTATGAATTCAGGTACAATCAATGCTGCCAATGTAAATAAAATTCCTAAAACACTTACTATTGCTAAGGATATTCCTAAAATTCTCGCTATATTTTTAGTGTCCTTCTTTCCCCAAAATTGCGCCAAAAAAATTGATGAACCCGTAGCCACTCCAAATATGGTAACGGCATAAAAAAAGAAAACCTGATTTGCAAGTCCCACAGCGGCAAGGCTTTCTTCACCCAAGCTTGTAATCATCAACGTGTCAAGCATATT
>DAIMMU010000221.1:0-3322 GCA_036720515.1 Sedimentibacter sp. | reverse complement strand
AATGGCCAAAAGTTAATGATGCAATTTTTGGACTGGCAGCTAAGGCAAAAGAAGCAATTGACAAGTACGGAAAAGAAAATGTAATTGATTCAACCCTTGGAGCATTAGCTGACGATAATGGTGATCTTATTTGCTTAAATACAGTATATACAGAATTAAAATCAATGCCAAATGCAGCAATTGCAGCATATGCGCAAGTAGCAGGTCAGCCGGATTTCTTGGAAGCTGTTCAAAAAGTATGTTTCGGTAAACACAAACCTAATGCTTATATTAGGGCGGTTGCTACTCCCGGAGGTACAGGCTCTGTAAGACACGGTATTTATAATTATACTAACCCCGGAGATTCTATTTTGATAAGTGACTGGCATTGGGCTCCCTATGTAACAATTTCCGAAGAATACGGCAGAACAGTTACACATTATGAGTTATTCAACGACAAAAATGAGTTTAACATTGAATCATTCAGGGAAAAGTTTGAAAATTTGCTGAATAAGCAAAAAAGACTTGTTTCAGTCATAAATACACCTGCCAATAATCCTACCGGATACAGTCTTTCTGATGAAGAATGGGATGAAGTTTTAAATATTGCAAAGGAAAATGCGAAAGATCCTGAAAATAAAATTATAATCGTCGTTGACTGCGCATACATAGATTATGCAGGCGTAGGAGATGAAAGAAGAAAATTCTTTGCTAAATTTTCAGATTTACCTAAAAATATTTTGGTAATTGTAGCATACAGTATGTCAAAGGGTTACACCATGTACGGAATGCGCTCAGGTGCAGCAATAGGAATATCTTCTGATGAAGAAACAGCTGAAGAATTTTATTATTCTTGCATGCATTCAAACAGAGCAAACTGGTCCAATGGCACAAGGGCTGCCATGGAAATAATGACCAGAATTGCTAATGATCCTGAGAAAACTAAAAACTATGAAGCTGAAGTAAGTGAAACAAAGAAAATGCTGAGAAGACGAGCCGATGCTTTTGTTGAAGGTGCAAAGGAAGTTGGCCTGGAGATTTTACCTTACAGAGATGGATTTTTTGTAAGTATACCATGCAAAGATGCCAAGAAAGCATCCGATGTATTAATAAAGGAAAATTTATTTGTGGTTTCCCTAAAAAAAGGACTAAGATTTGCAGTATGTGCAGTTTCCGAAGAAAAATGCAAAATAGCACCTGCAATTATTAAAAGAGTATTAAATGAAGGTGGACACACCTCTAATATAGAGTAACTCTCCACGGGTGAGTTATTAAAGGATTGCCCGGAATTTCAGGATTATTCATAGCAATGTCAATAAGATACGGTAATATTAAAAAGGGAAACTCCTAAATACTGAAGTTTCTCTTTTATTACAAAAACTTTATGTCCATGCCGCATTAACAATAAAAAGAGGAAATCCGCTTAGATTGCCTCTCTTTCTATTGTATATTCAGTATTTAATTATTCTTTAAAACTGTAAATTACCTCGGATGTATGGTTGTTCATTTCATTCAATGCTTGAATTTTAAAGGGCAGGCTATATAAATGAATAAATCCTGTTGCATCCTTCTGGTCGTATAAATCTCCCGTGCTGAAGGAGGAGATTGATTCATTGTACAGTGCATAGTCTGATACCATTCCTGCAAATTTTATTGTCCCCTTATATAGCTTAAGTTTTACTTTTCCTGTTACATTTTTTTGCGTGGAATCTATAAATGCATCAAATGCGTTTTTTAATCCGCTGAACCACATAGCATTGTATACTAACTCCGCATACTTCTGGCTTATCATATCCTTAAAATGCGCCGCATCCTTTTCCAATACAAAGCTTTCAAGATATTTATGAGCCTCCAATAGAATTGTGCCGCCGGGAGTTTCGTATATACCTCTTGACTTCATTCCCACAAGTCTGTTTTCCAAAAGATCTATTACACCTATCCCATGCGTTCCGCCTATTGTATTTAATGCCTTAAGCATATTTTCGCCATTTAATTTCTTGCCGTTCAGCTTTACAGGTATTCCCTTTTCAAATTCAATTTCCACATATTCCGCTAAATCCGGAGCCTTTTCTACCGTGCTTGTCATTAACAGCAACTCCTCAAAATCAGGCTCATTTCCGGGATTTTCAAGCATTCCTCCTTCATGGCTTATATGAAGAATATTTTGATCACGTGAATAAATTCTTTCCTTTGTTATTCCGTTTAAATCTATATTTTTCGCTTGTGCATAGTCGATTGCCTCTTCTCTTGATCCTATATCCCAAATACGCCATGGCGCAATGATTTTAATTGCCGGGTCCAAGGCTGCTATTGCTGTTTCAAGTCGAACCTGATCATTTCCTTTTCCTGTGCAGCCGTGAGCAATATAATTCGCACTTTCCTTATGCGCAACTTCAACAAGTTTTTTTGCAATCAATGGTCTTGCATATGCTGTCCCAAGAAGATATTTTCCTTCGTATGCTGCATTTGCTTTAATTCCCTTATAAACATATTCCTCCACAAATTCATTTACTACATTTTCAATATATACCTTGCTTGCACCTGACGATAATGCCTTTTTTTGAACAAAGTCCATGTCATCGTCCTGCCCTACATTTACACAGCAAGCTATAATATCCAAATTATCGTAATTTTCCTTTAGCCAAGGGATTATAATGGATGTGTCCAACCCTCCCGAATATGCTAATACTACTTTTTCTTTTCCCATTTTCTGTTCCTCCGATTTTTAATAATTAATTTAATGATTGCAATGTATACTTATTCAAGGTGTATTTCTATAAAGATTTCTCAAAGACTATCCCTGTTTTAGAGATATGCCCCAATTTTCTTTTTAAGGATAATTTAGGGTACAAAAAAACTGCTCATAAAGAGGCAGTGTTGACACCGCGGTACCACTCTTTTATAAAGCAGCTGCTTCGCTCTTTCATTATAACGGTTTTTAACCGTATCCTCATACTGCTACTTCTGAGAATCTCTTCATGGATTCTTTTCGATTAAACTACACTACCGGACTCTCACTCTAATCCGACTCGCTGAAGCTTCGTTTAATTTACTGTTCCAATCATTAAATTATACATAATTAATCATTTTTATAAGATTATATGCTTGCTTTTTGGTTTTGTCAACATATTTTTTTATTTATTTTCAAAAATCATCATATATATTCTTTTTGGCTGAAAAAAAAACGGCATAAGCCGCATATAAATGGGAGCTATAGGGCTCGAACCTATGACCCTCTGCTTGTAAGGCAGATGCTCTCCCAGCTGAGCTAAGCTCCCATGTATAAAAAAGTATATCACATCTTTTTTATGTTGTCAAAACATTTTCATGTCTTGATAGTGTC
>DAIMMU010000220.1:0-3333 GCA_036720515.1 Sedimentibacter sp. | reverse complement strand
CAGCCTATTATGTTCAAGATGGTTAAATCTACGGAATTAACAATAATAGTAATTTTCGGAGGATTGGGAAGTGTATCCGGCAGTGTTGTCGGAACTGTTCTCCTTACGTTTTTGCCTGAGCTTTTGCGAAGCTTTTCGAACTGGAGGCTTGTATTATACGGAGTTGCAGTAATACTTATCATGATTACAAGACCTCAGGGGCTTATGGGAGGAAAGGAATTCAGTATTAAAGGAATAATAAGGTTTATTGAAAAAAGAAGGCATAAAGAGGAGGTAAATTCATGAGTGTACTTTCTCTGAAAAATTTAACAAAGCAATTTGGAGGCTTAACTGCTGTAGATAATGTTACATTTGATATTGAAGAAGGAGAGATTTTTGGTTTAATAGGTCCAAACGGTGCCGGTAAAACTACGATTTTTAATTTAGTGACCGGAATCTACAGCATTTCAAGCGGAGAAATTTATTTTTACGAAAATAAATTAGAAAATATTAAGCCGTTTGAAATAGCGAATATGGGAATAACCAGGACATTCCAAAATATCAGGCTTTTTAAAAAACTGACCGCTTATGACAATGTGCTTACCGCATGTCATAAATTAGTGGATTACAGTATTTTTGACTCCATTATAAGATTCGGAAAATTTAAGTCTCAGGAAAAATCATTATATGATAAGACTTCAGAATTATTGAAATTAATGGGCTTATGGGATTATAGGGATATTGTTGCATCAAACCTCCCTTACGGACTCCAGAGAAAGCTTGAGATTGCAAGAGCTTTAGCATTGGAGCCCAAGCTTTTACTGCTTGATGAGCCGGCAGCAGGCATGAATCCTGAGGAAACAATGCAGCTAATGCAATTGATTAAGGAAATAAGAGATAGATTTAAGCTAACTGTTCTTATAATTGAGCATCATATGGATTTGATAATGGGTGTCTGTGACAGAATATTTGTGCTTAATTTTGGCATACCTTTGGCTCTTGGAACTCCGAAGGAAGTTCGGGAAGATAAGAAAGTCATAGAAGCTTATCTTGGGAAGGAGGAGGACCATGCTTAATGTGAACAACTTAAATCTTTTCTATGGCGGAATTCATGCTCTCAAGGGAGTTACAATAGAAGTTCTGGAAGGTAAGATAGTTTCAATCATAGGATCTAACGGAGCAGGAAAATCAAGCCTTATTAATGCTGTAAGCGGTATCGTAAAATATAAGGACGGAGAAATAATTTACAAGGGCGGAAAGCTTCCCAAGCATGCTCATAAAATAGTTAAATTGGGAATTTGTCAGGTTCCCGAAGGAAGAGTAATTTTTGCAAACCTTACAGTAAAAGAAAACTTAAATATGGGTGCTTTTTTGAGAAATGACAAAAGCGGCATTGAAAAAGATATGAAAAGAATATTTGAACTTTTTCCCATAATGAAGGAAAGAGAAAACCAAATTGCAGGGACACTTTCGGGAGGAGAACAGCAAATGCTTGCGATGGGAAGGGGACTTATGTCAAATCCGGAGCTTATACTTCTTGATGAGCCCTCGTTAGGTCTTGCACCATTATTGATAAATACTATCTTTGATATTATAATAGAAATAAAAAACATGGGAAAAACAATACTGTTGGTTGAGCAAAACGCATTTAAGGCATTGTCCATTGCTGATAAGGCATACGTTTTGGAGCAAGGTAAGGTAACAATGGAAGGACGCGCTTCAGATCTCATAAAGGATGAAAAAATTCAGGAAGCGTATTTAGGAAAGAAAAAATCGGAAACAGGTCATTAGCAGCAATGACGGGGACTGTGTCTTCCAACAAACTGAAATCTCAAATGAGATTTCTTTTTTTTAATATTGATTTTATTATAGTATAAAGATATTATATAGTTAATAAAAAAAATGAGGTGATTTAAATGAAACTTACTTACTTAGGGCATTCCGCATTATTAATTGAGGAAGGAAGCTTCAAGGGAATTGTAGATCCATTTATAACAGGAAATTCCTTATGCAAGTCATGCATTGATGATTTAAGTAATATAACTCACGTTTTTGTAACTCACGGACATAGTGATCACATAGGAGATACAGTTGAAATAGCAAGAAGAAATAAGTCATTGATAATTACCAATCATGAAATTGCCGCATATTTAGGTAAATTTAAATTAAAAACCCATGCCATGCATATTGGAGGCAGAACAAAGTTTGATTTTGGAACGGTGAAAATGACCAATGCTCTTCACGGCTCCGGCATTTCTGATAACGGAAATATGATTTACGGAGGGAACCCGGGAGGATTTGTTATAGAAGTAGACAGCAAGAAAATCTACCATGCAGGTGACACGGGACTTACATATGATATGAAGTTGTTGGAGGATGAAAAAATTGATGTGGCATTTCTTCCTATAGGAGGAAATTATACCATGGACATAGATGATGCGGTTAAAGCAGCTGACTTTATAAAAGCAAAAACAGTAGTTCCCATGCATTATAATACATTCGGACTTATTAATGCTGATCCGGAATTGTTTAAAAACAAAGTTAGGTCATCGGATGTGATAATACTCGATATTAATGAAAGTATGAATGTATAAAATTTTTTGGTTGTTGAATACTAAAAATTCATATGTTATAATAAAACAGCATGAGAATTAGGGAGGTTCGTATATGTTTGCTTTAATACTTATCTTAAATGATATTTATAAACTTGATGACATAAATGAGTTGTTTTATGAGGAAGAAATTGGGGCTACTTCAATCGACAGCCAGGGAATGGGTAAGGTTCTTTTAGACCATAATATAAATTTGCCTATGCTTGACAGTGTAAGAAAACTGATAGATGGCAGAAAACCATACAGCAAAATAATATTCAGCATAATAAAAGATAGAGAGAAACTTGATAAGGTAGCTGAAAAGATCAGGAAGGAATTGGATTATTTTGATGAGCCGGGGACGGGATTTATGTTTGTAATGCCTGTTATAGAAGTGTATGGCTCTAACACAGATGATTTAAAATAACAGCAAGAATCAAAAGCATGATATAAATAGTATCATGCTTTTTGTATGCCCAAAGGGAACAAACAAATTTGATATATTCCCCTGCGTATGCCCTAACCCCGTTTTTCAGAGTCTTTTTTCTGCCTTTGTATTTTTAAATAAATATTTTTCAGTACGTATTGACAACTGTTATCAATAAGCATATAATTTAATTAAACAAATGATAATGATTATCAATATCGCAATTTGGAGGTATAGTATGACTTTAGATAGTATAAAGCCAGGTCAAGGCGGGGTTATATCGGCAATAGGCGGACAAGGTTTATTAAGAAGAAGGCTTCTTGACATGGGTTTGAC
>DAIMMU010000219.1:0-3333 GCA_036720515.1 Sedimentibacter sp. | reverse complement strand
TCTTCTAACCTTTTAAATCTGTTTTTTGCTGTTTTTTGTTAATCATTTGTTGATTAAACCCTATTCCATTTGAAAAATGGGTTAAAGTATATAAAATAATGCCTGTAACCAGGCATTATTTAATTTATTTATTTTTTTAGTAATTTCTTAATTTTCTGAACAGGATCTAATAATTCGCTCAATGAATTGTCATAATTTAATGTATCGATAATATTTGCAATATATTTTGACATATCTACTTCAGTGTACCAAGGCTTATCCATTAAATCCGGTCTTCGGTAAATCATGTTCGTCGTAAAGACCCTTGATATAATGCCGTCTCGATATGCTTTGTCAAATTTTTCGAATCCTTCCGTAAATAAACCGAAAGAAGCAAATACATAAACATTTTTTACTTTTCTTTCCTTTAGTTTATTAGCCACATCAATCATTGAATCTCCGGAAGCAATCATGTCATCAACAACAATAACATCCTTGCCTACCAAATTATCACCTAAGAATTCATGGCTGACTACGGGATTTTTGCCATTAACTATAACTGAATAATCTCTTCTTTTATAGAACATGCCTAAATCTAACTCCATAACAGATGAATAATAAATACATCTTGACATCCCGCCTTCATCAGGAGATATTATCATCATGTGTTCCCTGTCAATTTTAGCATCGGGTACCGTTCTTACAAATGATTTTATCATTTGATAATGTGGATGAAAATCTTCAAAACCATGAAGAGGAATTGCATTTTGGACTCTCGGGTCATGAATATCAAAGGAAATTATATTTTCAACCCCCATTGATGTAAGCTCCTGCAACGCCATAGCGCAGTCCAATGATTCTCTTGTAGCTCTCTTATGCTGCCTTCCTTCATAAAGCATGGGCATTATAACAGTTATACGCTTTGCCTTGCCGTTCATTGCCGCAATTATTCTCTTCAAATCCTGATAGTGGTCATCGGGACTCATCGGCACTTCCATCCCGTACATTTTAAAAGTTACTCCGTAATTAAAAACATCTGATATAATAAAAATATCATGACCTCTTACTGTTTCATTTATTACTCCCTTTGCTTCACCGGATCCAAATCTTGGACAAGCGGCATCCAAAAGAAATGATTGTATAGGAACTGAACCCTCTGAATATATAACACCGTTTGAATCCTTCCTCCAGTCTTTTAAATAGTAGTCTATTTTTGAAGCTACTTCTTCGCACCCCTTCATTGCAATAATTGATAGCTTCCCAAACGGATAAGGATCAGCAAACGTGTACTCATGTATATTCATTTCATCCTCCTGTTATTAACCTTTGTTATTATCATGTTACATTTTATCAAAAAATTATCAATTGTCAAAAGAATATGATTCTTATATTGTTAAATTATCTTAACAATGCTATCAAGGTTAATATTCCATACAGGAAAGCTTTTAGATAAAAAAATCCATAATAACGATTCATCATGGATTTAATATTTAATAATACATTTTAGCGATTTTTTCCGATAACTCCTCATACGTAAATGGTTTTTCAATAATTGTCAGCCCCCTTTTCATTAATTCTTCATATTCTGCCTGCTGCGCATAACCGGATATAAAAATAGCTGCTGCATCTTCATTTATTAACTGCATTTTCTCAAAAAGTTCCTTGCCGCCCAGTTCAGGCATCCTTATATCTATTACTGAAAAGGATATTTTTTTTGATTCATTTTTATAATAATTCAGTGCATCGATGGGATTATTGAATTTAACTATATCGTACCCTAAATCCTCTAACATCTCTGCCTCAACATCTAAAACATTTATATCATCGTCAACAAGCATTACAATATTGTTTTCTTTATCTTTTATTTTCTTTTTATCAGGCACACCTTTTCCTTTAAGCACCGGTATGAATATTTCAAACCTTGTTCCTTTGTTAGGCTTGCTCATGACATTAATGTAACCGCTGTGGGATTTTACCGTGCCAAATACTACCGATAAACCTAAGCCGGTGCCGTTGGTTTTATTTTTTGTAGAAAAATACGGCTCAAATATCTTCTGTAATATTTCCTCATTCATGCCCGAACCATTATCCTCAACATAAATTGCTATATATCTGCCCGGTTTTATTATTTCTCCATGACTTAATACCATTTCTGAAAAAATCACAGTGTCCATAGTTCCTATTTTAATTATGCCGAATTCATTATTCATTGAATCTCTTGAGTTAAATATCATATTTACAATCATACTTTCAATCTGGGACTCGTCTCCCAATATAAATTCATCATTTGCATCATAACTGTAAATTAAGTCAATTTCCTTACAAAGAATAAATTCCATCATTCTATACGTATTATCCATTATATTTTTCAAATTCACAGGTTTATTTATGCTGCTTTCTTTCTTGGAAAACATAAGAATTTTTTTTGTAAGACTTGCAGCATTTTGAGATATATGAACTATTCTTTCCGCATAATCATGAATTCTTTCCAAGTCATCGGTTTTTTGTATCATTGTTGCATTACCGATTATACTCATTAAATGATTGTTAAAATCATGAGCAATGCCTCCTGAAAGCTGACCTAAAGCAGCCATTTTCTCATCTTGCATTCCGGCTATAATTTCCAATTCTTCCCTGTTTACGTTTTCGTTCAAATCATTATCTTTCATCACTACCTCTTCGATTGATTCCGTTTGCATATAATATACAGTTTTATTATTAATTATTTTGTAGAAAATTGTAGAAAAGAAAAATAAAATATCCTCTTATTTCTTTCTCCCTTACATACTAAGTAATTGTTAAGCTGCGAACATTCCTTTTACAGACAAAGGCTGAGCTTAACGTGGACATTCCTTCCAACCCTCAAAAACTATCCCTGATAAAAAAATGCATGCCCCTTCCTTTGAAAAATAGGCATACGAGAATGAACGCATACAAAAAAGCAACATCCAACGTCGCAACAGAGCGTCAAATGTTGTTTATAATGGTGATCCATCGGCGATTCGAACGCCGGACACCTTGATTAAAAGTCAAGTGCTCTGCCTGCTGAGCTAATGGATCAATATTTTTTCTAACTTTTATATAATACATAACCTGTCATATCTTGTCAACAATTTTTTCATAATTTTTAAATATTTAATAAACCTTTAATAGATGTATTTAATAAAAAGTGCATTATATATCGTTCCCTAAATTCTTAAGGATATTATTCGTATTGACTAATATTTTTTTAAATGTTAAAATTAAGAAAAAATAATGAGGTGATGTAATGTCATTTAATATGGTTGCAGATCACGCAAAATGGCCAAAAGTTAATGATGCAATTTTTGGACTGGCAGCTAAGGCAAAAGAAGC
>DAIMMU010000021.1:0-21776 GCA_036720515.1 Sedimentibacter sp. | reverse complement strand
AATTGGATTATTTATATTGCACTTCTTTATGTTTCATTTTTTAATATTAAAAAATCATATATGATGTTGTTTTTTTTAGGAACATTATTCAATTTTGTGGCAATAGCGGCAAATGATTTTAAAATGCCCGTATATGTATCGGAATTGCTGTCAGATTTTGAAGCAAAAAAAACGTTTCTCCTTTCAGGAAAGGATTTGGTTCATTCCCTGCTAACGGATGAAACCAAATTAAAATTTCTTTGCGATATAATAACATTACATCCACCCTATCCTTTTCCAAAGACCATAAGCGTAGGCGATGTGTTTTTGCTGTCCGGAATTTTTGCATTCTGGCAGGATTTATTTTGTGAAAACCAAATATCAAAACATTAGTCTGCACGCAATTAATGCAGCAATTATTGTTGCTAAATGTGAAATAAGACCAACCTTAATTGTATATCTATAATTGGAAATACCAACAGAACCAAAATATACTGCTGCCGTATAAAATATTGTTTCTGATGAGCCCATTATCACCGAGGCACTTCGTCCTATATAAGAATCCGCTCCGTAATTATCTAATATTGTCTGAAATATCCCTAAAGATCCCCCTCCCGACAAAGGCTTCACCAAGGATAATGATAATAATTCCGTCGGAAATCCAACCATTGAAGTAATTGGTCCAAGAAAATCAGCAATAAACTCTTCAGCGCCGGACTGTATAAATAAATTAATTGCAAATATTATTGCTAAAATATAAGGAAATATTTTCAGTGCCGATTTTGCCCCGTCTACTGCACCCTCAACAAAGGCAGAATATATATCAACGCCCTTTACTATTCCATAAAATAATATTGCGGCTATTAATAACGGCAAGGCTAAATTTGAAAAATTCATAGTTCTTTCCTTTCAAAATATTTGCCGGATATAACTGCAACCATTGTAGAAAATGCAGTTACAATCAGTGTGGGAACCATTATTTCCGATGGAGAAACCGATCCGGAGTCAGCTCTTAATTTAATAATATTTAAGGGTATCAGCTGAATTGAAGAAACGTTGATTATTAAAAACATGCACATTGCTTTGCTGGCTGTATTTTTTCTTAAATTGCTTTTCTGCATTTCCTGCATTGCCTTAATGCCGAAGGCGGTGGCAGAGTTTCCTATTCCAAACAAGTTGGCAGCTAATGTCATTAAAATTGCGTTTACGGCATTAACATCATTTTGAACATCCTTGAACAAATATCTTATCACGGGTTTTAAAACGGAAGATAATTTGTTCAATATATTTGTTTTTTCAACTATTCGCATTAATCCTGTCCAAAATGCCATAATAGGTATTAAATTTAAAATTAACTCTACTGATTTTTCTATATCAAAAAAAAGAACATTTGTTACTGTTTCAGGCTTTTGGTTTATAAAGGAAAATAACAGTCCCAAAAAAATTAATCCAAACCACAATTTCTTCATATATTCCTCCACGAGTCTCGCTATTATGGTATCTCAGGGGATTCACCAATTTATTTGCTCCTTTCGTCGCATAAATTGGGAATTCTGTGCGTTTGACTTACCATCAATTTCTTTCTCCCTACCGGTCGAAGAAATTGGGTCAAGTCATATCGCAGGGGGTATTCACCGAAGAAATTGGGTCAAGTCATAAAAAACAGACATATTAATTAATATGTCTGTTTTTATTAATCATTCATATATATTTATATTGTAAGGTTTCTTCCGTTTTAATCCTTTCAACCTGAATTTCTAATACTCTTTTTGCTTCTGCTTTTGTGACTATAATATCTAAATCTTTGTAAGCAATCCTGCCTCCCTCTTCAGGTATGCCTTCAAACAGCATTGTTATAAAACCGTTTACTGTAGTAATATCAAGTTCTTCATCAACTTCTATTCCAAACAGCTCAAACATATCGTCTATATCTGCATTGCAGGAAATCAGGTATTTGTCATCTCCTATTTTCTTGAACCATTCAATTACTTCATCATGCTCATCCCAGATTTCACCTACCAGCTCTTCGATAATATCCTCCATTGTAACAATACCTTCAGTACCGCCGTATTCGTCTATTACAACAGCCATATGAGCCTTTGACAGCTGTAATTCTTTTAAAAGCTCGGATATCTTTTTATTCGGAGTAATGAAAATCGTTTTAGAAATAAGTCTTTTTATATCCTTTTCTTTTCTGTTTAAAGCCTGATAAAAGTCTTTCTCATGAAGTACCCCGATTATATTATCCATATCTCCCAGGAAAACAGGAAGTCTTGAATAACCGCTTAATATGAATTTTTCCTTTATTGATTCTAAACTTTCATTTTCTTCAATACCTACAATATCAATTCTTGGTGTATAAATATCCTCTGCCACCGTTTCATTGAATTCAATAGCGGAGCGAATTAAATCGCTTTCATTCTTATTAATTACTCCTTCGTTTTCTACCTCATCTATCATTGTTCTTAATTCATCTTCGGTAATGGAAGGAAGTTCTTCGGCTTTAATCAATTTATAAAACATTTTCTTTAACATAGAAAGAAGAAAATTGATTGGAGTACATATATAAATAAATAATCTTATTGGAGGGGCTAAAGCCATTGCAGCTTTCTCCGGAGCTATATTTGCCAAGCCTTTAGGAATCAATTCACCTGAAAACAATATTATTAAAATTGCAATAACAGTTGAAAGTAAAATCCTGTTGTTTATAAATATTTTGGAAAAAATAGAAATAACCAAAGATGCAGCTGTAATATTAGCAATAATTTTAAAAATAAGCACAGTTGACATTAGGTTGTCATAATTATCTTCCAGTTTCAAGATTAGGGCTGCCTTTCTATTATTTGCCGCCAAGTTTCTCATTCTTGACTTGCTGTAGTTAAGAAACGCAGTTTCCGTAGCTGAAAAATATGCAGATATTAATAAAGCAATTATTAATACTGCGACCTGACTTATACCGTCATCATCCATTTTTGTTTGCACACTCCCATTAATTTATTATATATAGTATAATATATGCCGACAAAAGTGTCAATTCATTAAATCAACCTGTATGAATATTTATTGTAATCTGTCATAGCTTCTCATATGCATATTTATACTAAAATTCCTGCTTAATTTCATTTAAAAATTCCTGAAATCTTTTTCTTGCCTCACATATTGCTTTCGGTTCTTGTTTATAAAGCACCGATTCAAATTTTCTCAGTTCATTTTCTATAAGTATTCGGTTTCTTCCGATGCTTTCTTCGTAATACCTCTCTCCTTTTAATAAAAGCAGCTTGTTTTCCTCTCTTTCCCGGGGATGAATTTTCATATATGAAAGCTCCTGAAGCCTATCATTAATCTCTTCCTCCGTCATGTCCGTTTCGTTGTTTACAATTATCTGTTTTATTGTTGTTCCTGTGGAAACTGCCTTCACCTGCACCTCAAGAAGTGAATTCACATCATAGGTATATGTAACATCAACAGCCTCCTCTCCTGCTCTCGCCTTAGGCACGTCAATGTTCAGCTCACCTAAAGACAGATTGTTTTTAGCGAATCTGCTTTCTCCCTGCAAAATATTGATTCTTATTTTTGTCTGATTATCCCTTGCAGTATACAGGCGTTCTGTCCTGCTTGCGGGAATTACCGTATTTCTTTCAATAATCGGATAAAACAATCCGTCTATGCAGCGGTTGTCTCCATAATCCTGCACTACCTCCGTCCCCAAGGTGAATGGACACACATCTGTTAAAATTACCTCGCGAACAGCAGCATTTCTCTCCTTCATGGCACCTTGGACAGCCGCACCCAGAACCACCGCTTCATCCGAATTTATGCTTGAGTAAGGAATAATCTTAAATAATTTACCGACAAAATTTCGGATGACGGGAAGTTTAGTAGCGCCGCCAACCATTACAATCTTATCTATTTCCGATATTCGTATATTTGCATCTGCAAGGCTTCTTTTTATGGGCTCCTTAATTTTTTCCAGCAATCCAAAGCACGATTCCTCATATTCCTCTAAGCCGATAATTTCTTCATATGTCCTTTCATTTACAACACATCGGAATATCGATTTATTTTTTTCCGAAAACTCGTGCTTGCAAAGCTCCGCTTGCTTATGAATATGTCCCCTTTCCTTATTTGTCAGCTTGTCCGGGTCCAATTCCTTTGTTCTTGAAAAGAAGATATTCTCTATCACATCGGTAAAGTCCTCTCCCCCCAAAAAATTATCTCCGGCAACAGCACGCACTTCAATAATATTTCCGAATAACTCCAAGATGGAAACGTCAAAGGTTCCTCCGCCTAAGTCAAATACCAAAAATTTTGAATTTTGATTATTTTTATATAATCCATAGGCAATTGCAGCCGCAGTAGGTTCGCTAATTATTCTCTCAACCTTAAGACCTGCAAGCTCGCCTGCTCTTTTTGTGGCACGCCTTCTCTTGTCGTTGAAATAAGCAGGCACGCTGATGATTGCTTCTGTTACAGGCTCCTTTAAAAAGCTTTCCGCATCCTCTTTTAAGGAGCGCAATATGAAGGAGGACAATTCTTCAGCCGTAAATTTTTTATCAAGAAGATCATACTCTCTGCTGCTTCCCATACTCCTTTTAAATACCGCCGCCGCACTTTTCTCATTCAAAAGCATATGCTCTCTTGCTGTTTCTCCCACATATATATGACCTGACTCATCTGTGCTTACTATTGATGGAGTCAGTTTCTTTCCTAAACGATTGGGGATTATTCTCGGTCCTTCCTCTGTGAAGTAAGCAGCAAGACTGTTTGAAGTTCCGAGATCAATTCCTATAATCATAAATACCTCCTAATTTTATATTATCTATTCACTATTTTTTTCCTTGTCTTTTCTTAACATTTTTAAGCCGCCTTCTGTACAGTGCACTGCTGTTATACCGCAAAGCATCCGTATAGTATTTCTCCGCCATGTCAAATTGCTTTCTATCCTCATACATCCTGCCGAAACCGTACAATGCCTCATAGCATTTGAATGACCTGCAGTTTTGGCAAGGAAGGTGCTCCAAAGCCTTTGTAAAATAAGCTTCAGCCTTATCATGCTCTCCAAGCATCAAATATAACATTCCTAATCTATAGTGATGAAGTGCACCGTTTGGCTTATAAGCTGTAAAGTTGTTTTCATCTCCGTAAGCATTCTTAATTGCTGTCATTGCCTTTTCAGCCCACTCTTCTGCCTTTTTCTTTTTGTTTTTGTCAAAATATACGGAGGTAAGCCCTATAAAGGGTACATAATAATCCGGCTCTTCCTTGGATTCCTTATTTATTGACATAGAATAAAAGTCTTTCGCTTCCTGAAGCTTTCCTATATTGAAATAAAAATCCGCCAAATCTCTCCAATTTTTATTTTCATATGATAAAATAACTTTCCATGCATAAATCTTTGCTTTTGTTAAATTTCCTGAAGCTTCGTAAATATGCATTATGCTGCGGTTTGCCTCAGACCTTTTCAGTCCCCATTTTTTCTTCATATTAAGGTGTATTTCCACGGCTTCATCATACCTGCCCATCTTTACCAAAACAGATGCCATATTCTCATGTATGTTCTGATTGCTCGGCCAATACTTTAATACTTCTCTGAAGCAATTCAATGCGTCCTCATATCTTTCTAAAATTTCGTAGCATGTCCCTAAATTGCTGTGAGGCTGAGCGGCCTGTCCAGGCTCCATTAATTCTATCGCAATTTTATACTCGCGGATTGCATCCTCATATCTTTTCATAAGCTTGTACACATATCCCGCATTGTTATGAGGCCACATATCATCAGGGTTGAGCTCCGATGCTTTCTCATAGCAATTCAGAGACTTTTCAAATTCATAGCCCTTTTCGTACATAATCCCGACATGTACATAGCAGTAGCTGTCCGACTTCAGCTCAAGCAGCCTCTCGCCGTATCTGATTGCCGTTTCATAATATTCTATGCTGCCTTTACACTTGTACAAATTTATGTAACTATCTCCTACTTTTTCTAAAGCTTCAACATTATCGGGATTTATGTCTAAAGTTTTTTTGTACAGCTCTAATGCATCCTCATCCCTGCCTTTTTTATAATAGCAACTTGCAAGACAAACATGTATATATTCGGATTCGGGGAACACCTTTACCTGTTTTTTCAAAATCTCTATAGCATGCTCATACAATTCCAAATCCATGTACAGATATGCTTTGGTTGTGTAATAGTCATCTTTGGGATTTATATCAATTGCTTCCTTTATGGTATCAAGCGCCTTCTCAAACTGCCCCATGTCGGCATACACCTTGGCTGTCTCATTCAATATATCTCCCAAATCATTAAATTCATCTTCATTTTTCCCATTCTTTTCTTTATCTTCATCTATCGCCTTTGATTTCTCAGACATATTTTTATACAAGTCCGAAAAAACCTTTAATGCAGCTTTACTTTCCTCAGCGTTTTGTGCCGCAAGGCGAAGATTTTTGCCGTAAAGGAATTCAAGTTCATTGCTGCTTACTCCCGCCTCCTTTGCTCTTTTAACTACGCCTATGGAATCCTCATATTGTTCATATAAATAAAAAACCTTTGCTGCAATCAGGTATGGCTTTGCAAAGCCCGCATAAGCTTCAACTGCCTTATAGTAGTCATCGATTACTCCCTTGCCGTTTTTCATGTTGAAAAAAGCTTCCTGGCGGTGGATATACGCCGGATAGTATCTCTCGCTTTGCCTTACAATATCATCACAAACATCTATGCAATCCTCGTTTCTTCCCAATTTAAGAAATGCATAGGCAAGGCGTTCCATAGTGCTCAGTTTTTCTCCCGTGTTTTCCTCAATAGAAATGGAATTCTTAAGATAGGCTATGGACTGCTCATAGTTTTCCTCACCTATATAGCTTATTCCAATCAGCTGATTGCACCTGCAGAAATCCTTTTTCCAGCTCTCTCCCTCTTTAGAGGCTTGTATAAGATCAAGCCATTTAAAAAGATGTTCCAAAGCTTTTGGGAGTTCACCCTTTTTCAAATATACATAACCGCATATTTTCAAATACCACGACTTTTCTTTTTCTCCGCCGGGTATTTCGTTTAACAATAAAATGCATTCATCAATGCGAGCGTTTAGATAGTAGCACCATGCAAGCTCCTCTTTAATTTCTAAATTATCGGGGTCTTTCCGGCATTCTTCTTCATACTCCGCAATCAGATACTCATTTGCCTTAACAAGCAAGACATATATGGCTTCATCGTTGACATATTTTCTTAGCAAGTCAAGAGCATGCTCATTTGCCCTTTTGTATTGTCCTTTGTGGATATAGTATTCTAACATTCCTATTCCTGCACCGTAATGCATTGGAAACTTCTCACATAATTTTTCCCATATATGGGCTGCATCTTCATATCGCTCAAGTGCCTGATATCCTTTTGCGGCATAGTAAGCTATGTAGTCATCGTTTAAATAAGCGGAAAGCTTCTTAATAAGCTTTTCAATTTCTTCTTTATTATCGATTCCGATATAATACCTCAGTCTTTCAGCATCAAAATACGGATGATAAATGCCTGTTTCATATATTCTATGAAGCTCCTGCCACAAGTCTTCTGTTTTGTTCTCATCAATCATACGCTTTATGTTATAATAAGAGCGGATATAGTCATCAATATCCCCCCCATTGCTTACTGTAAATAAATCAAAGTCCATGAGTGAATAATTCTCTATCTGTCTGATTACGTATTCGATAAAATCCTTTGGGAATGTTTGAAGCAGTACCTCCTTGTCCCTTACAAAATAAAACTTGCTATCAAGTAAAACCCATACGGCTTGAGGCAAATAATAATTGTTCATCAGGTATGAAAGAAGTGCTTCCCTTGCCTCAATATATGTATCAACACCCTTGCAAACAGGACTTTCCAAAATCTCTTCCCAAAGCTTGGTATTTCGCCTTTTGTATACATCCCGATATATAACATCTGCCTGATCTATCCATAAATCAATATCATTTTTACTTATTTGTTCTTCGTCTGCTTCAGAGCATAATTTCACAGCTTCTTCATATGCATTTCTCAAATTCATAAATCCCTGTGCGTCATCCTCGGGATTTGTATTAATGAGCTGTTTCCGGTATGCTTCTTTAATTAGCTCCTGATTTTTTGTTTCATCAATTTTCAATATCCGCCAAATATCGTCTTTTCTCATAAGTACCCGCCTATATAAAATTATACATTGCCATTGTACTACTTTCTTCATATTATTTCCATTATTTATTTAGAAAAATATAAACTACTAATTGACGTGATTTATGTGATGAAGTAAATATAGCAAATTTACTGTAACCTACATTTAAGGAAAATTTAGTTATTAGCGGAAAGCATAAAAAAGTATAATATTGAAACAATAATACTACCTTCACAAATGCTGTAATTTAGTTAATAAGTCAATTATTAATCATTAAATATTAAGTCATATTTAAGAAAACCTTAATTGATTTATATTTTAGAAATGTTATATTCACAGTAGCAACAAAATGGAGGTAATGAATTGTTATCGTTTATAAGTATGTTCAATTTAATTATATTTATTTTATTTACAGGTTTTTATTTTTACCAAATTGTTTATGTGTTTGTATCACTATTTAAAAAAGAAATAGAATTATATGCCTCAACAAATCACAAATATGCGGTTGTGATAGCAGCCAGGAATGAAAGTGCGGTTATTGGGCAGCTGATAAAAAGCATTAAAAAGCAAAATTATCCTCAAGAGTTAGTGGATATATATGTTGTGGCTGATAATTGCACGGACAATACGGCAGAAGTTTCAAAAAATGCAGGAGCAAGAGTATTTGAAAGGTTCAACAGACAGCGTGTTGGGAAGGGCTATGCGCTTGATTATGCATTTAAGAACTTAATAAACAGCAATGTTTGCTATGATGGGTATTTTGTATTTGATGCGGATAATTTGCTGGACGAAAATTATATCTGCGAAATGAACAAGGTTTTTGACAACGGATATAAAATTGTAACCAGCTACAGGAATTCCAAAAACTATGATACAAATTGGCTTTCAGCCGGTTATTCTCTTTGGTTTTTAAGGGAAGCCAAATATTTAAATAATGCGAGGATGATTTTAAATACCGGGTGCGCAATTTCAGGCACAGGATTTATGGTAAGTGATGAAATAATCAGAAAAAACAATGGGTGGAAACATCATTTGCTGACAGAGGATATCGAATTTTCAATTGACAATGCACTGCAAGGCGAAAAAATCGGTTATTGCGGAAATGCCGTACTATATGATGAACAGCCTTACCTGTTTGAGCAATCATGGAACCAAAGACTCAGATGGGCTAAAGGGTTTTATCAGGTATTTGCCAAGTACGGAAAAAGCTTGTTTGTAAGCGTATTTACAAAAAGAAGCTTTTGCTGCTATGATATGCTTATGACAATAATGCCTGCATTGTTCCTGTCATTGACAAGTGTAGCTGTAAACTTGGCTTTCTTTTACTTAGGTTTGATTAACATAGAGATTTACCCAGATCTTATGAGAGAAACTTCAAGCGCAGTGCTTATGTCAGTATTAAATTCCTACTTGGTATTGTTTGTACTTGGACTTCTCACAACTGTGACAGAATGGAAAAATATAAACACTACTTCTGTGGAAAAAATAAAATATATGTTCACATTTCCAATATTCATTTTTACTTATGTGCCTATTTCAATAGTAGCATTATTCAGGAAAATTGAATGGAAACCCATTACGCACAACATAGCAAAAACAATTGAAGAGCTTCAACAATAACCCGAATTATGGGGACGGACCTTGGAGTGGTATGTTTTACCACTCCAAGGTCCGTCCCCATAATTCCATCTATTTGAATGTCCAAAACTTGCTTATGATATAATTAGCCATTATAACTAATATATTTGTCCACAATTTTGACATATATTCAGTGACAGAAAATACTTCAATCAATATAATCATTGTTCCTATATCCAAAACATAGGTAACCAATCTTCCAAACGAGAATTTTATGAATTCGCCATAATAGGATTTATCGCTTAAAAAAACATATTTTTTATTGGCTATGAATGCGAAAATAACAGAAACAATAAATGCTGCGGTATTCGACACTTTGTAGTCAAGACCTATAAAAATCATTGCATAAAAAACAATGAAATTTACGATTGTAGTCAGTGCTCCCACCACCAAGTAAGCTGTCAATTCCTTCGAAACTTTATTTTTCATTACAATTTTCCGCCATCCTCAATTTTTTCGTTATTGTGCTCATCTATTATATAAAGAGGACGATACTTGGTTTCATTGAAAATTCTTCCTATATATTCTCCTATAATTCCCAAGCTTATAAGTTGTACTCCTCCTAAAAATAAAATAGTTACCATCATTGACGGATATCCTTTGACAGGATCCTTCCAAATCATACTTTTTATAAGAATAACAAACATGTATACGATACTGAAAATCGATACAAGAATACCTAAAATGGTGGATATTCTTAACGGAAATGTAGTAAATGAAGTAACGCCCTCCAATGCCAAATTAAAAAGCTTTAAATAATTCCACTTTGTTTTGCCTGCTGCCCTTGGTTTTCTGTCATATAATATTTCCTTTTTATTAAAGCCTATCCAACTGAACATTCCCTTGGTATACCTTTGCTTTTCCCTAAACTTTTTAAGAGATTCAATCGCTCTTCTGTCCAAAAGCCTGAAGTCCCCGGTATCCTCCTGAATTGGGATTTTGGTCATTGTCTGTAAAAGTCTGTAAAATGAAGAGGAAGTAAATTTTTTAAACCATGTTTCACCTTCCCTTGTTCGCCGCTTTGCATATACATCATCATAACCTTCTTCCCAATACAAAATCATTTCTTTAATAAGCCGGGGAGGATCCTGCAAATCTGCATCCATTATAACAACTGCATCACCGCTTACATAATCAAATCCTGCCGCCATGGCTGTTTCTTTGCCGAAATTTCTTGAAAAACTTATGTAATTTATCCTTGGATCTCTTTTTTGGAGATTCCTGAGAATATTTAAAGTGTTATCATTGCTTCCGTCATTAACAAAAAGTATTTCAAATTCATATCCCGGAATATCATCTATTGCCTTATTTAATTCATTGTACAGCAAGCCAAGTGTTTCCTCTTCGTTGTATGCCGGTATCAATAAGCTGACCTTTTTCATATTTCCTCCTAATTCTGTATAATAATCGGATTAAAATTAGTTCCGTCACCGCTTTTTATACTAAAGTTTTTGTTAATGTATATTGCAGGAATTATTGCCGCCTTAACATTTGCATCCTTGTGATAAACGAAGCCGTCCTTTTCTACAATTCTCACCATGCTAATACTGCTGTAATAAGGTGTTCTTAGCCAATATCTTTCATCTTTTTTAAAATCTAAATTGTTTTCATATACGTATTTTTGAAGCTGGTATACATCAAGAAGAAAAATACTTTCACTTGAATAATCGTAATATGCATCGGTGTCATAATTTTGACTTACATATGAAGTAATTGGATTCCAATAAAAAGGCTTATTCCCTCCTGCTCTTTTTTCAATATTATCATAGCTTAAAACATTTTTATTAACAGCATTATTTATAAGGGAAGCTTCTTTTTCGTTAAAACTATTCTTAAATTCAGTATTCAGCCATTTCCTTACATCAGACTCCATCCAGCTGTTAGAGCCGTGGATATTTTCTTTATTTGCTTCATCCTCATTGTCATATTCCATGTATTCGACTATATTATCGCACCATAACAATAGACCCTTATCATCATTATTTAAAATTATCCATTTAAGAGGTCTATTGTCGCAGCTGCCGAAATAGATATACTTTCCTGTTTTTAACAGCCCGTCTTCGTTTATTTTGTTGTTGGAAGGAATTATTAATGTTGTGGAAATTAATACAACTACGGCTGCAAAAGAAAGCATTAAAACAGTTTTTACGCTATAATTGTTAATAAGCCAATACAGTCCCACAAGAATCATTATATCAAAGCACAGATTAAATAAAAGCATATGCTTTTGCAAATCAGCTTCGCCGTTTCCGATTATTGGAAGAACAAATTGACTCATGGCAGTTAAAAACAGCAGCATGCCCGCTAAAGCAATAACCGCTTTATTATTATTCTTATATTTTATATTTTTAATAATTTCAGAAATATTTATTACGAAAAATAAAACCGATAAAGTAACTATTATATAAAAGGCATAACTTAGGGCATTCTTCCTTAAATTGCTCCACAAGGAAAACCTCTCTGTAAATGACAGTCTTTCCTCCGCATACTCTTTTGAATAATTCCCTAAATAAGAGGGTCTTATTATTACCGAGCTGTCGGCAGAAAGCTTAAGCTTTTCTATAAATCTTGAAGGATTTAAAAAATAAAATTTCAGTATGTCTGTAAATGACGCATTATCATATACTTCTTTTTGAAATTCTTCGCTGTAAATGTCAAACTCCCCATGGTCTAAAAAGCCGTGTGTATTTGTAAGCGGCAGATATTTTAAAGGTATTGAAAGTTTTTCCAAATCCTTTTCCGGTTCCTTGGAATCCTTTGTAATGCCATAAAAAATACTTTGATAATTGTTAACCTGACCCATCCACCTGGGTGCATTTATATAATATAAAACGGAAAAACAAATAATTGCCGCTGCACCGATTACAATTACTTCCCTGTTAAGACGGTCTTTTTTTACTAAAAAAAGTGTCAGTGAAAATAAACCTATTAAAATTCCTATCGGGGCATTTGCAACCTTTGCACCGGTTAATACAATTCCAAAAATAAAAAATAAAACTCCATAATAAATGCTTTTTGCTTTGCCGTCGGCATTTATAAATGATATCAGTGAGCCTAATACCATCATTAAAGAAGCAATAATGGTCGCTTCGCCGAAAAAAGAATTAAAATATAATAAATATCCCATATCAAAGAATATTATTATTGACAGTATCAAAAATATGATATGTATAAATTTGTTTTTAAATTTGAGATTTGCAAGAAACATATAAAGACCATAGGAATAAATAAATGCATAAACAATACCTAAAATTTTTATGTTGAATATTTCCGGCGACTTACCTATCAGTATTTTCAATAAATAATTGATAATCATTGAAATTTTAATAAAGATAAATTGAGTTGAAAAATACTCGTTGGCATTTTCAACCTTTGGGTTGATTATATTTAACAAGGAACCTGTAATATCTTCACTTGACACATTATTGACGGTGTAAAAATTATATGCGTAAAAATATCTGTTGTTTATTTCAGGCTGAAATCCCAAGGGCTGTATAACCCTGTAGTAATCACTGTTGTCTGCAATACCTACAAAAGGCTCCTTTAATAATAAAATTAAAGCGAAAGCAAATATTAATATAAAAATCCCACGCCTTATTGTTTTATTTTCCATCTTGTCTCCTATAAATGCTGTAATATTAACATTATTGCACAAAAAAACGCTTCTGTAAATGTTTATTAAGCATTTAAGCTTAGCAAAAAAAAAGGGGTGTCCCCCCGATTAGGGAGATTCCCCTTACCCGCAGAGACTTGCCCTGCTTTAGTAGTGTGTCTCCCCCTATTTGGGGACATTCCTTAAAAAGCTATCCCACAGAGAATCACCCAATTTTGAAGGTGTGTCCCCTTTCATCTATATTCCCTTTCTACGTATGCACTGCTTGTGGTTGCCCTTAGCAAACTTGAGTAGCTGAGTTTAAAACTAACTGTATCTCCTACCTTATATTCCTTATCTGACTTTGACATATCAAGTATCAAGTGGTCTGAGCTG
This sequence comes from Sedimentibacter sp., assembly GCA_036720515.1. GTDB lineage: Bacteria > Bacillota > Clostridia > Tissierellales > Sedimentibacteraceae > Sedimentibacter. The sequence continues at coordinate 8,036 of DAIMMU010000021.1, read as the reverse complement.
GCTCCAAGTATATCGATCTTTGAGTCTATAGGATGCAGGTTGTCAGGATCTATGTCCTGTCTGCCTACTGCTATTATGGCTCTTTTTATTATTCCTCTGTCTTCATAAACGGGTTTGTTGCCAAATGCATCAACACCTGTTTCGCCTATAGGAACAGATTGTTTTTCCTTTAATTCAATGATTTCTGCCATCAGTGTAAATGCATCGTCATAAAAGCCTTTTAATCTTTGACTGTATGCAGTTTCATCACCTAAAAGGAATGCTTCGCCGACTCTTAAATTATTTATTCCTTCGGGAAGTTCATTTTTCTCTAATAAATAAACCGAACTTGAGTTTCCTCCGGAAATCATATTAAGCTTAATATTGTATTTATTTTCGATTTTTGAAGCAATTTCAACAAGCACCGAGAGATTATCTTTTTTGGGAATAACCGCTCCGTAACATGTAAGGTTTACTCCAAGCCCGAAAAGTTCAATATTTTTCAGCTTTAAAATTTCTTCAACCGTCTTATTAATTTCTTCTTCGTTTTTAAAGAATATTCCTTCTCTTAAGTCTCCTAAGTCTATCATCAGAAGAATTTTATGCACCTTGCCTTGTTTAGCTGCCGCTTCATTTAGGCTTCTGATTGTTGTTATTTCCGAGTTAAGTGAAATATCGGAATATCTTACAACTTCCGCGGCTTCCGAATTCATGGGAAGTCTCAACAAAACTCTTCCTTTTTTTGTCCCTTCGTATTTCTTAAGATTTTGAATTCGTGAATCTGCCAAATAATCGATATTTGACTCTTCTAAAATTTTATAGATTTCCATATCGGCACAGTAACCTTTTGTAACAATCATGATAGAACATCGGTTGCCCTTTACCATTTCGGTAATTTTCTTGAGATTATTTCTGATTTTATTTAAATCTATTACTAATTTAGGATACATATAATCACCTATATTCTTAAACTTTTTTTCATCAATCTCAATGCATCATCGTGATAGCTTTTCGATAAAACGCCAAGGGAAGATAATATATAATCTTCGTCTGTCAGAACCGTTGCTGCTTTTGTAGGATATAATTCATGCTCTTTCACCTGCGTTTTTACCGATTCTAAAATTTGTTTTCTGTTGGGTAATCTTGTCAAAGCACCGCCGGTTCCGATGATGTACTGAACTGCGGTTAAATCCTTTCCTTCGGCAACAGTTTTTTTGCCTGATGCAGTATAGAAATATCTTAATTGTCCCGCATGTCTTTCCAATGATGTAAGCACTGCTTCCTTGGTCAGTCTTTCAACAAATTGCTGTTCCCTTTCAGTGACCGGTATGGGCTTATAGTTTTCCAAAAGCTCTTCAACATCGGGAAATTCTTTTTTTAAATTATCCATACCTATTTTTTCAACAACATGGTTAACATTAACATATACTCCTAAGTCACCTTCAACTGTTCGTTTAGCTGGGGGCTCCGGACTGATTAATATTGAACTGATTTCGGCGGAGCCTTCGGTTACGGAATGAAGGTCTGTTGTTGCTCCGCCAACATCAAATATAATTAAGTCGCCTATTTCTTCCTTTAATACCTTAGCCGCTTCCATAACTGCTCCCGGAGTAGGAATTATAGGTCCCTTTACCAAATCTCTTACCTTTGCCATTCCGGGCGCATGTATAATATGTTCCTCAAATGCATCCTGAATTACTTTTCTTGTAGGTTCAACAATCAGGGTATCTATTTTAGGGTATACATTTTCTACAATATAAAGCTGATTTTCAGCCTCTTCGCACATTAGGCGAACTTCTTCCTGGTTTTCAATGTTTCCCGCATAAATTACAGGAATTTTCAAACCCATTGACAAAATCATTTCCATATTGTAAAGAGATGTATCTCTTTCCCCGTAATCCACCCCTCCTGCAACAAGGATAATATTAGGATTTATTTCCCGGATTTTTTTTAGATCGGTTCTTCGGAGTCTTCCCGAAGTAATCATTTTTATGATTCCTCCGGCTCCTAATGCAGCTTCCTTTGCCGCTCGTACCGTCATATCATAAACAAGACCGTGAACAGTCATTTTCAAGCCGCCTGCAGCACTACTTGTAGCTAACATATCATCCCATGTCAAATCATCCGCTTGCAGGTTTTTCTTTAAGACCTCAATGGCACCCTTAAGCCCGATTGTTACGTCACCTTCTAAGACGGTTGTATGTGCCTGACCCTGCCCTATAAAGGCAGGGTTGTCAGTACCAATTCCATTGAATGCATTAACTACTGTAGTGGTGCTTCCTATTTCAGCTACCAGTACATTTACTTTCATTATGCGTTCTTTTCCCTTCTTTTCTTTACTAAGAAACTTGCAACATCAATGCCGTGGCTTCCTCTTCCGAAGCCTGCATCCAATCCTGCTTCAACGGCTATTTCATTTGTAACCTGCGTTCCGCCGCAAATAATCATTACTCTGTCTCTAATTCCTTTTTCGATACATAGGTCGTGAACTTTCTTCATATTCTTAATATGAACATCATCGTGTGTTATTATTGTACTTAAAAGTATAGCATCCGCATTAGTTTCTATCGCGGCATCCACAAGCTTTTCAACAGGGCATGAAGTTCCAAGATATTCATATTTAATTCCAAATCCTTCAATGCCTCCGTGTTTTATATCCAATGTTTCTTTCAAGCCTACAGAGTGTTCATCTTCACCAACGGTTGCCGCAACAACAAACATTGGCTTGTTTTGAATATCTTCTCTTATTTCCGCTTCTGACAATACTTCCGGTTTTTCCGGAATAATTAGCTTATCTATGTCAATATCAAAGTTAACCTTTCCTTTTACTTCACAGTAAGTTCCTTCGGATGGATGCATAATTTGCTTATGAACAACAGTCACATCTTCAAGACCCATTTTTTCTCCGCATTTAATTGCAGCAAATTCTGCTGTTCTTTCATCTAATGGCAGGAAAATTGACATCAATACCGTACCGTCGGCTCTCCATTCAACCTCAGGTCTAACAAGGTTTGTTTCATAATATTTTTCAACTTCCTTAAGCCTTACATTAACATTGTCATGCTCATCCAATTCGTCTATATATTGAATCTTCGAGCGATCTTCGAATGTATCTCCGCCTATGGCATCGCTGGCTTTAGTGAATTCTTTCGGAACATTGTTATATCCGAAGTGAACAGATACCGGCGCAAAATAATCTTCATCTCTTTCATAAACAAAACCATAACCGATTCCGCCTTCAATTTGTCGGGCAATACCGTCTCCGTTTCTTTCCGGATATTTACCGCTGTCAACAAAGAAGCCCTGTTCAACAGCTTTAAAATATCCGCCCACTTCAAGCATTTCTTCCATGAATAATATTGCTCTTTCCTTTAATTCACGAACATCTTTTCCCAAAGGTCCTTCCCTGTCAAGCTTAACCATTTCTCTAAAGCCATCCATGCCTGTCAGAGCCTGCTTCGCGGTCATTGTTCCAGCAATATTGTTATAGTGCCACGGTACGTTTCTTCCCTCGTCAGGAGTGATGGTTGATTGAATATCCGCACTTGTAAGTCTTGAGATAACCATATTTAACGTATGAGTTACAGCTGCTTCACGAGTATCTGATTCCATATATTTTGTATTTTGCTGCGCTCTCATTTTGTAATCTTTGAATAAATCGCGAAGAGCTACCGCATAAGGCAAGTCAAGTCTCATACATGGTGCGGGAGGTGCAGTTGGAGGTACTGTCGACAATGCAATATTTTCAGGTTTGATGCCTACTTTTCTTGAGAATATTGAGTTAATTGCATGCTGTACCATTAATTCGGGCATAACCTTCCATGCCTTCATTGCCGTAGCATTTGCATTGTGAGCTCCGTCTATTTGAAGCATATCTGCCCAAGCCATTATTTTCTTAGCTTCGCATGCGTCTACAAAGCTTCTTACCATGTTAACGTTTCTGTATAATACATTATACTGAGGATCCTGGTGGGCTCCGTTAACTCCCTCTTCAGCAAACATAACAGCTATGTCAGGACCTGCAACACCTGATATATATGAGTGGAAGTTGATTGGACGGCCAACTTCATCTTCTATTAAATCGCATGCTTTTCTTGAAGCTCTCACTTGTTTTCTGGTAACCATAATTCCGCCTATGCCCTGGTTAGTACCCTCAAGCAAAGAGTCAATATGCGACTGTCCGGCAGTTCTTATAACCATAAGATGGTCAGCACCATGCCATGCTGCCATACGCATTCTTCTTATATCATCTTCAAATCTTCCCGAAGCAATTTCTGTTGTTATTACACAATCCGGCTGCGGGTCAATATATCCGAATCCTCGGCTTCCCGGAAGCGGAACAGAATTAGTTAAGCTTTCCGATGTTTCGTGATACTCGAAATCACCTATTATTCTTTTTTCGTTTTTTCCTTCTCTCCAATGCCATCCACGGCGTCTTGGTTCATATTTATCTAAGTCTTTTAATAGTTCTTTTATATCCAACTTTTTGTTAGGTTCAAGTTTCATTCTTTTCCCTCCTAAAATAATGTGTCAACATCATCCCAGTGTTTGCCGTCTGCAAGCAGTAATCCTGCTTCACGCACTGAGCATCCTAATTTCTTGGATAATCTCCATACAACATTGCCGGCGCCTTTTCCCATTAAACCTTTATTCATTACACCTTCAACTATGGGTTTAACTTCAAGGCTTGAAAATCCCATTCGAAGCAGTACGCTTCTTTCTACAGATGGTGTCGTATTTTTTCTGCCTAAATCCAACAGAGGGTCAACAATTTGTTCTGCTAAGCTCCAAAACCTTCCATATAATTCTTCATCTGAAAGATTTGCTAAATGAACTCTTCTTTGTTCGTAATCATCAGCTCTTTTCATAAAATCCTCCTATTATCTGTTAATTTCAAATAGGCGTATCAATGTACGCCTATTTGTTTTTTATTTTTTACACAGATGCAATTGTTTCCTTTACGAATTCCACATCTGAATTTGTTTCCAATGCAAGGAATTCTATATCGGCTTCCGTGGGTGTTACGTTGTAATTTGTCAATGCATTATTAATCAATGATCTTCTCATATGAATTACATCCGCATCATTTGCTTTAATCAATGAAGGATGTGACGGGAAAATAATATTCTTGCCCGGAACTTCATCCTTTGGATCTCCGAATTTAATTTCAATGCCGTTATCTCTCGCAAATGAAAGCTGCGGTTGTATATGCTTGCCTGCTCCCGTATATTCGGTTTCCTGAACAACTATCATTTTGTCTTGATCTAATTCCTGAGCCAATGCAAAGGCAGCCGTAAGAGCCGTATTCCCTGCAGGACCCTTTTCCAATCCTTCTAAGCTTGCCAAGGCTTCTGTAATATAGAAAACTTCTCCCTGATGAACGGTTAAATATCTGTCTATATATCTAAGTGGTCTTGCTGCCGAGCGAGGTACATCTGATCTGTCAGGCCATGTTGCATAAGGCATTCCAAATCCGGTGTGACCTGTTGTAAATGATTTTCTGTTAAACTGTGTGTCTGATGCCATATGAAGTCCTGATAAATCAACACTTGCTGCAACAACCATTGATTGTGCCCCTGCTTTTCTTAAGCCCCTTGCAGTTCCTGTAAGATTTCCTCCTCCTGCGTTTGTTGCTATTACAACATCAGGATCTTTACCGTATTTTTCTCTAAATTGCATTGCAATTTCATAGCCTAATGTTTCTACGCCGGCAATTGCAAATGGTGTGTATAATGAAGCATTGAAGTAACCTGTTTCTTCCAATATGCGTAAAAATGAATAGAACAATTCAGGACCAACCGACAATTGAACAACTTCAGCACCCAATGCTTCACATTTTCTTGCTTTTTCAATAATTTCAGGCTGACCAACTCCTCTTGAGTCATAGCATTCCTGAACAACTATGCATTTAAGTCCATACATAGCTGCTTGAGAAGCAACAGCTGCCCCATAGTTGCCGCTTGTTGCTGAAACAACTCCTTTATAACCAAGTTTTTTAGCTTGATATACTGCAGTTGATGCTCTTCTTGCTTTAAAGCTTCCAGATGCATTGCTTGCTTCATCTTTAATGAATATTCTTGCTCCCTTTCCTTCCGGTGCAAGTTTTCTTGCCAAGGCAGTTAAATTTCTAAGCTCGATTATGGGTGTGTTTCCAACACCATGTTCTGATTGAATTTTCTGGATTTCCTCAATCCCAAATCCGGCTTCTTTCATCATTCTTTCATAATCAAATGCTATTGAGCCGCTTTCAAATATAGAAAAGTCAATTCCTACTGATTCTTTCATTATTTCAGGTCTTCTTGCCATAACGCCTGCGTAGCTCATATCTTTACTCATTATCAGCACCTCCAAATACAATTTCTTTTACTTGTTCGCTGATTGTCAGTAATTCTGGAACGAACTTGCCGAAATCATGCTTGTAATATGGATTTGCTTCTAACAAAGTACCTTTTTCTATTCTTTTAGTTCTTGTTAAAACCAAAACCTCATCTCCAATATTTGCATCTTCCTGCAAATATCCTTTTACCCATAATTCCAAGGGTACCTTTTTTGTATCGTCAGGAACCTGTGGAGCTCTTTCGGATGGCTCTAAAACATTTCTATGTATTAAAACCCATTCACCTTTTTTTATCATTACTACACTTCCTTTTTTATTATTTTGCTTCTTTATTTAACTATTTTGCATTCGGGGTCGATTAAATCTCTCATGTCTCCCATTATTGCTCTTGGTACAGGGATGGTAAGCATTGTATGTAATCCCGGTTTAGCATTGATAATCTGTGGAATAGTGTTTACACACATAGCTATTGTTCCGATTCCTCCGGGAACCTCAGGAGAGTTAACCATATTTACGTTTGGTGTTCCTTTAATTATTACATAATCACCTGTTTGAACGCCAACCTGTTCAGGTTCAATTTGCTGCGGGTGATCCATTTCAATTTTCAATTCTCCGTCTATATATCCAAAGCCCTTCATTGCAACACCTGCAACATTGCCTGCTTTTGCAAATCCGTGAGGAGACTTTCTGTCAACATCAGTTACTATTGGATCCATTGAGGTTGTTACTTTTTCAACCTTCCAGCCGATAGCTTCGGAAATCATGCCAATTGATTCGTGGAATCCAACGTGACCTGCCAATGTACCTGTTTCTACACCTTTTTTAAATTCATCAACTGTTATGCCTATACCTTGTTCATGCATAACTGTAGGTCCGAATGGTGATAAACTGTTTACTCTTCTTGATACTATATGTTCAACCGATTCACAGCAGCCTGTCATTACTACAACCAATAAGTCCATTATTAAACCAGGGTTGATTCCTGTTCCGATAATCGAAACACCGTTAGCCTTTGCAATTTCATCTAATTGTTTTGCAAGTTCAGGCGATTGAGCCATTGGAAATGCCATTTCTTCCGCACTGGAAACAACATTTATCTTTTTCTCTAAGCAGAATTTCAATCTGTCAAATGCTACTTTTGTATATGAGTCTGTACAACACAAAACAACGTCAGCAGCCTTTTCTTTAATAACATCTTCGGGTGAGCCGACAAGTACTTCAGGTCTGTCTCCCCTTTCTACTCCGATTAATTCATACATGCTTTTTCCTATTTTAGCGCCTCTGCCAACAGCACCAACTATGTCAACACCTTTTTTGTTCAGCAGCATTCTTGCCATACCGCCTCCCATGGCTCCAAGTCCCCAAATAATTACCTTTACATTTTGCATTTGTAAAACCTCCTATTATTTTTCTACTCATTTATTATATTTAGCAATTATTATGCCAATTTGCTTTCAAATAAGAATATAAAATTTTTTAAGCTGTTCAAAACCTGTAAATTTAAGCTTTCAAGTTATTTTATCTAAAAGAAAACAATTTATTCAATATGTGATTTCAATTTATTTGTACTAACGTTTTCATAAATGTTACAAAAAAAGCAATTTTTTTTGCAGTATGGTGCAAATTTTTTTGCTCTTTTTGTGTAATTATATATTAATGTCATATTTTTTAACTTTATGCTGCAAGGTTTGACGTTTAATTTTCAATATATTTGATGCTC
>DAIMMU010000020.1:0-21782 GCA_036720515.1 Sedimentibacter sp. | reverse complement strand
ATTTTAGCGGTTTTCTCCTCTTTAATTTTTTTTAAGTGTTTAAAACGGGATTATAACATATATGGAAAAATCGAACAAGTGTTTTCTATAGGTATTGTATCAAGCAGTTGTATAAAATTTTTTATATGTTTGAGGGGTTATTTGAATAACTCCCATACACTTGCAAAATAAAGTCAGGCACAGCCTGACTTTTACATATCTATATTATACCTTTTGATTTTATTGTATAGACTGCTCCGGTCTATTTTTAGCAGTTTAGCTGCCGAAGATTTATTGCCGTTTGTTTCAACGAGGGCTCTGATTATTTTTTCTTTTTCTACTTCGCTTGTAATATCATTTAAAGAGCCTTCATCCGCATTTAATTTCTTGATATCGCTGTTTTTGTACATTCTTGATAGAAGGAAATCAAAATGTTCTATATTTAATTGACCGGAACCTGCAGATATACATGCACGTTCAAGGACGTGCTTTAATTCCCTTACATTGCCGGACCACTCATAATTGTAGAATAAGGAATATGCATCATTGCTCATGTTTGTGATACCTAATCCATGCTTACAATTGATTTTTTCAATAAAGTGGTTGCACAGCAGCGGAATATCATCTAAGCGCTCTTGTAAAGCCGGAATATTAATTTCAACAACATTTATTCTATAAAACAAATCTCTTCTAAATTCACCTTTCTCAATTAGTTTTTCTATATTTTGATTTGTGCTGCAAATTATACGAACATCTAACTTTATAGGTTTTAAACCTCCCACCCGTTCCAATTCATTTTCCTGCAAAACCCTTAACAGCTTTGATTGCAGGCTTAAAGGCATTTCCCCGATTTCGTCAAGGAGCAGCGTACCTCCGTTGGCGTGTTCAAATTTCCCTATTTTCCCTTCTTTTGATGCACCTGAGAAGGATCCGGGTTCATAACCGAAAAGTTCAGATTCCAATAAATCTTTAGGAATTGCAGCACAGTTTATTTTAACAAAATTATTGTTCCTTCTTTTACTTAATTCATGTATTGCGTTTGCGAAAACTTCCTTTCCTGTGCCCGTATCTCCCGTAATTAAAAAAGTTAAATCAGATTCCGCAAATCTTCGGATCGTTTCTTTTATAGACATAATTGGCAATGAATTACCTACAATTTTATTTAGGGAGTCCCCTTGGTTGAAAGAAGATGATAATTGCGAAATTTGTTTTTTGTAATTTAAATTCTCTTCCTGTAATTTTTTGATTTGTTGATTTAATATGGATACTTCATCTAATTTATAAAATGTGGCTGAGCTTATAACACCTGTCACTTCTCCGTTGTCGATTATTGGTATTCGGTTGCAGACAACTGTTTTACCGTTTTTTAAAGTAAAAAGATGACCCGTATCCTCTTTTTTAGATTCTATGACATGGGGTATTTCAGAGTTCGGAATGATGTCGCGAATAGGTTTTCCCATGTATTCTTCATCCGTTACCCCTAATAATTCTTGGTAATTTTCACTTAATAGTATAATTCTTCCTTCTTTATCTGTTATCACTGCATAATACAGTGATTTTAAAACCTTATAATAAAAATTGCATTTATAGGTGTCACTAATATTCATGTATTACGACCTCCAAAGTTTTAACATTGATACATCTGTATTATACCACAAATAAATTTTTAAACCAACAACCGATAAATGGCTGCTTTTTACAGATTGTTGGTAAAATACACGCATTTTTTATCCTTTATTTTTTGGCGGCAAAACAATTGCTTCACCTTTTGTTACCACAATACCATTCTGATTGGTGCATACAGTGGTGAGAACCGCTCTGTTTTTTTCTTTTAAAACTTCTTTAACCTCTACTGTCGATGTTATTGTGTCACCAAAGTAAACAGGAGCTAAAAAGTTCAAAGATTGGGATGCATATATTGTTCCGGGTCCGGGAAGCTGAACTCCGATAACCGCGGATATCAAAGCACCGGATAAAATGCCGTGAGCTATTCTCTTCTTGAAGAATGTTCCCTTGGCATATTCTTCATTTATATGTGCCGGATTAATATCGCCGCTGATACCTGCGAATAAATAAACATCTGTTTCTGTAATCGACTTGGTAAATGATGATTTCTGTCCTATTTTTAAATCATTGATTGTATATGCTGTCATTATTTTCCTCCCGTATATATTATATATAAAATAACTCCGCCACCTTTTCAACGGGTGGCGGGAGCAATTAAAACACTTTTCTTGTCAATCCGAATATTTGTCTTGCTTCATCAGGAGTGGCAACCTCTAAGTCCGCTTCCTCAACAAGTCTTTTTGCTCTTGCAACAAATTGAGCGTTAGATTCCGCAAGCACTCCTTTTCTGTATATAACATTATCTTCCATACCAACACGAAGATGTCCGCCCATTGCTATGGTTGCATACATTATCGGCAAATGGCCTTTTCCGATTCCGCAGGCTGCCCATGTGGAATCTTCCGGAATCATATTTTTAAGAAATGCTAAGTTCTCTATTGAATTTGGCAGTCCTCCGGCAGCACCCAAAACAAATTGGAAATGTAAAGGCGCCTTACCGACAGAATTAAAAAAGTGGCAGGTGTTCTTGAATATATGGGACCTGTAAACATAGTCGAAAATTTAATGGGAGCACGCTGGTCTAAATTAATATTTAACAGTTGTATGAGCGGGTTGTCAGCAGTTACAGGCTCCGTTTTCGGGGAGGTTTTAAACAATCCGAAGTCAAGTGCCCTTTTAAGCTTTATTGCAAGTGATATAATTAATGTTTGCAAAAAAGCAAATGTTGATTTGGAAGATGTTATGGGAATGGATATGAGAGATTTCGGCAGAGTTGATACTTTAGAAAACTTTGTGAAATCACAAAATTGCTTCAGGAGATTTTATGCGGACAAATTAACAGCTAAGGCAAGTATGCTTCAAGATTTGGAAAAGGGCAAGAAAACCGAAGTTGACATGATAAACGGTTTTGTTGTGAAACAGGGAAAGAAATATGGGGTACCGACACCATACAATGATATTGCAGTCAGAGTTATTAAAGGAATAGAAGATAAAGAATTTCCTTTAAGCATGGACAACCTGAAATTCTTTGAGTTACCTGAATTTAAATAAAAATAGAATTATATTTTGAGTAATCATCATATAAATTAAAAATTAAAGGAGAATTAAGATGGACGCATTAGCTATAATTGGACTTATTTTAGCGGTTTTGGTGCTTGGCGTGGGGGCTTATAAGGGCTTGGGAGCCCTTGCATCAACTCTTTTAGCATCTTTGGTTGTAATACTTACAAGCGGAATGAACATATGGGAAGGTTTTTCTAATTTCTATATGCAAGGCTATACAGGTGCTTACGCAAGTTTCTTCCTGATGTTCTGCCTTTCAAGCTTGTATGCAAATTTTATGAATGTTTCCGGAAGTGCAACTTCAATTGCGTATCAATTTATTGATTGGTTCGGAAAGAAAAAGGTATTGCTTGTTTGCTTTTTAATTACTGTAGTATTGACATACGGCGGTGTAAGCTTATTCGTTGTTGTATATGCAATGGCACCGATTATGTTTACGCTGTTCAAAGAAGCAAATTTGCCTCGACATTTGACTATGGCAATTATTATTGCCGGTTCAGCAACATTATCAATGACAGCTCTTCCGGGAACACCGGCACTTACTAATGTAATACCGACTCAATTCTTAGGAACGACATTAACAGCAGCTCCTGTTTTCGGAATCATTGCTTCTATAGCATTCTTCATAATGATTTTAACTTACTTGAATATTTGCGAAAAGAAAGCAAGGGCAAATAATGAATATTGGACATATCCGGAAGGTGTTGATCCTTCACAATATGAAATTGAGGATCGCAGTAAGCTACCATCATCTGTAAAAGCATTTTTACCTATGATAATATTAATGGCAATCATAATAGTAGGAAGCAGATTTGGACTTAATTCCACTATGCTTGCCACAGCGGCTATGTTTGCAGGTGCCTTGGTAATTTATATTTTTAACCTTGATAAATTCAAAGGCAAGGATATGAAAAAAGTAATTGCTTCCGGTTTGGAAGGCGGCATCGGCGGTATCGGAGGATATGCGGGAGTTGTTGCATTTGGGTCGGTAGTGTCAAATTCAGAAGCTTTTGCCGCAATAGTTCAATGGGTTATAAGCATGGAGATGAATCCATATGCACAGGGTGTATTTGCTACAATGGTAGTTTCTGCAGTAACGGGTTCTTCATCGGGAGGATTAAGAATAATGTTTACGGCATTTGCGGATGGGTTCTTAGCATCCGGCGTAAACTTAGAGCTTTTGCACCGCTTGGTAAGTATATCAGCCGGCGCTTTAGACACTTTACCTCATTCACCCGGATTGTTCCTGATGTTTGCTGTGCTTGGTCTTACTCACAAGGAAGCGTATAAGCATGTATTCTGGACAACTGTATTTATACCGTCGGTTATAACCTTGGTATCCTTAGCAATATTAGTCATGTTCTTCTAAGGGAGTGGAATGAATATTTGATAAACTAAATGATTATTAAAGGGCAATGGCTTAAGATAAAGAATCTCGATAATATGAGATTCTTTTTTATAAGCAAATTGAGGATCCAATCATAATGTTTATTAAATGAAACTATACATTCAACGAATATATGATATAATTAGTGAGGCAACGAAACATGGAAGGGATGGTATCACCCAACCTTAATTGTACAGGATAACATTCCCACATAATACTTATATGAAAAAGCGAAAGGAATTTTAAAAGATTTAAAGATGTATTAAGAGTTGCGGAAAAGGTGGCAATGAGTAATTCAAATATTTTGATTTTAGGTGAGTCAGGTACCGGAAAAGAAGTAATTGCCAAGCATATACATCAATGCAGCAGCAGAAAGGATGAAAATTTTGTTGCCGTAAATTGTCAGGTTTGAAGAAGCTGACAAGGGAACATTATTTCTTGATGAAATTGGTGAAATTCATCCCAATATTCAGGTTAAGCTATTGAGGTCAATAGAAAATAAAAGCATTGAAAGAATAGGCAGCAATAAGAAAATAGGAATTGACTTGAGACTGATAAGCGCAACACACAAGGATCTTTTTAAAAATATTGAAAAGGGAGAATTCAGGGAAGATTTATTTTACAGAATTAATACAATAATTATTGAAATTCCTCCCTTGAGAGAAAGAAAAGAGGATATTCCGGCTTTTATAAATTTCTTTTTAAATATGTTTAAAAATGAAATGAAGAAAAATATAGAAAATATTGAAGGTGAGTTGCTGGAAATTCTTATGAATTATGATTATCCGGGCAATATAAGAGAATTAAAAAACATTATTGAAAGGCTGGTTGTCCTTAGCGACAGCAACATGCTAAGCAAAAGAGACCTTCCCATAATTAGGGTTAAAAGCAATGAAACCGGACGAACCGATTTAAATTTAAGGACATTAAAGGATGTAAGGCAAAATGCGGAGAGAAAACATATACAACAAATACTGATGAATTGCGGAAATAATATATCTGAGGCTGCTAAGGTTTTAGATATAAGCAGAAGACAATTGTATAATAAAATATATGAATATAATATTGAGATATAATAATGAAAAAAACTTTACATTATGTGAAATAAAGTTTACATTATCTTGAAATCCATTTTCTCCTTAATTCAATTTAGTGCACAAATCAGCCAAATTATTTTACTTATAATTTGGCATGTTTTTTGCTTCATATAGTGTACAACTTTAAGGAGGAGAACATATGGAAAAGATAATTGAAATTAATGGGTTTATCAATGGTATTGTATGGGGTCCTTATATGCTGGCTTTATTGGTCGGCACAGGAATATTCTTAACTTTTAGATTGGGTTTCACCCAAGTTGTTGACTTCAAGTTCATAATGAAAAATACCATAGGCAAAATGTTCGGGAAATCCGGTTCCGAAGCTGAAGGAGATATTACATCTTCACAAGCGGGACTTTCGGCAATTGCGGCGGTTGTAGGTACGGGAAATATTGCGGGTGTTGCTACAGCCATAGCTATCGGAGGTCCCGGAGCTGTTTTCTGGATGTGGTTTTCTGCATTTTTCGGTATGGCTTCAAAGTTTTCGGAAATTGCATTGGGCATAAAATATCGTGAAAAAATGAAGGATGGTACTGTTGCCGGCGGTGCGATGTATTATCTGGATAAAGGTATGAACAGCAAGTTTCTATCATATTTTTTCAGTGTCATGGTTATTATTACTTATTTTATAATGGGCGCGGTTGTAGATACTAATTCGGTTGCTCTTTCCGTTCAGGAGCAATGGGGAATTAAGCCGGTTATAACAGGTGTTTTTTTGGCAATTGCAACAGGTATAGTAATATTGGGCGGCATCAAAAGAATGGGACGCGTTTGTGAATACCTTTCTCCATTCATGGGCGGAATATACATAGTGGCAGGATTAGCGGTATTAATTTTAAACTTTAACAAGATACCGGGAGCATTTGCATTAATTTTTACAAGTGCATTTAAGCCGATTGCAGCAACAGGAGGATTTGCGGGAGCAGCCTTTGGTCAAGTTGTGAAAATGGGTATTGCCCGAGGTCTGTTTTCGAATGAAGCAGGTATGGGCAGCTCACCCATATTGCACAGCAGTGCTAAGGTCAACCATCCTGTTGAGCAATCCATATGGGGAGTTGCGGAAGTATTTGTTGATACAATAATTATATGTTCTATTACAGCTCTTACAATCGTCATATCAGGTGAGTGGACTACGGGAGTATCCGGTGTTGCACTGACCATGAGAGCCTTTAATGCGACATTGCCCGGTAACATAGGAAGCTACATAGTACTTGGTTCGGCATTGCTGTTTGGATATTCATGCCTTATTACGGTTAACTTTTATTGCGAAAGAGCGGGAGAATACTTATTCGGACCGAAGTGCATAATGCCGATAAGATATTTGTGGATAATAGGTATTGTTGTAGGTTCAATCGGCGGATTGGAGTTTGTCTGGGATTTAGCGGATACTGCAAACGGATTAATGGCGATTCCTAACTTAATAGGACTTATTTTCTTAAGCGGTACTGTTGTAAGCTTGAAAAAAGAATTTTTCGGCAATAAACAAAAAATATAATGAGCGTAGGATGCTTGCTGCTTTAAACATCTAAGCATCGGAATAAAAAAGTCTTTTAAATCGCTTAACATTAGGTATTAACACTATCTATGTTAGGCGATTTTTTATGCTATTGTAATTTAAAAAGGAAAATATACATATTGATTATCTGAGATTTTATAGCTGTGACTCAGAAGCGTTATAAATGTGTGGAAAATTATATTGTTTCAATGTATAATATTATTATCATTTTATAATATTTGGTATTTATTAAGGAAGGTAGTGTGAAAATGAATATAGTGGGAAGCTTGTTAATTATTATGGCTGGTATTATGATGATGATAAAGCCGATGAAGGTATGGGAATATACAAATTCAAAGAAAACGAAAAAGCCGCAGCCTACAAATTATTATCTGAATATGTTGAGAATAGGCGGGTTGATCTTGGCTGCCGGAGGTATTTCCGCACTATTACATATTTGATGCTTGTGGCGGGGTCAATAAATTATTCCAATAAATAAGATTATATGATAGAATTATAAGAGAAGGTTTATAAGGAGGATGACATGACGGATAGAATAATTAAAAGAAAATCTTTGGATGTTAAAGTGGCTTGTTTGCAGATGGATATTACACTTGGCAGCATTGACGATAATATTAAAAAGTCTGTAGGTATGATAAAAGAGGCTGCGGATAATGGGGCAGTACTAATTGTTATGCCTGAGATGGCAAATTCAGGATATAACTTTGATAACAGGGAAGAAGCCTTTAGCTTGGCTGAAAATATTGATGACAGTAAAAGCGTTAAGGCATGGGAAGAGGTTGCTAAGGACAGAAATGTATACATAGTTTCGGGAATAACCGAAATTGAAGGCAACAGCTTATATAATTCTGCAGTATTAATCGGACCGAAAGGGCTGATTGGAAAATATAGAAAGCTTCATTTGTGGGAAGAAGAATTTTTGTGGTTTGAGCGGGGTAATCTTGGGCTGCCTGTTTTTAATACGCCGATCGGAAAAATTGGAATTGCAATATGCTATGACATGTGGTTTCCTGAAACATTCAGGATTCTTGCAGCCCAGGGAGCTGATATAGTTTGTATTCCAACTAACTGGGTTACAATTGATTCTCTGCCTGACAACATGAAAAGTTTCGGACCTGTTTTGGCAATGGCTGCCGCGCACAGCAACGGGATTTATGTAGCTGTGGCTGACAGGGTCGGAACGGAAAGGGACGTGCCATTTCCAGGAAAGAGTTTAATAGTCAGAACTGCAGGAATTCCTATTGCGGGACCTGCGGATGATATCGAGAGAATCATATATGGCGATTGTAATTTTGCCAAGGTGAGAGCCCATGGAACAAATAAGTATAATTCATCAAAAAAAGACAGGCGCCTCGATGTATATGATGAATTCTTAGGATATTCGGCAGATAAGTATAAGCAATAATAAAAAATGCATTTTAGGAAATACAAACCCTGAAATGCATTTTTTGGATTTGGGAATTATTTAATTTATTATACAATCAAATATTTGTTTTGTAATCACCCTTGGGGTGATTTTAGCATAAAAAGTGCGTTCTTAAAAAAGAACGCACTTTTTGGTGTATCAGCTGTCCGCTTATTTCTCGTCAGAGGTAAACATTTGTGTCCAGTAGGGTGTTCCGTCGGTATCCACATAATATCCGACACCAATAAAGGTAAAATTAGGAGAAAGGATATTTTCTCTGTGAGTGGAGGAATTCATCCATTCATTGACTACCACTTCGGGAGTATCCTGACCGGATGCAATGTTTTCTCCCCAATAGGACCAGGTGATTCCGAATTTTAACAGCATGTCACCAGCCATACCGTAAGTCGGTGAGTTGTGGGCAAAATAATTTAAATCAGCCATATCTTTTGACTTTATCCTGGCTACATCTGAAATTTTACTGTCCAGATATAGAGTATCCAATCCTGCCTTTGCTCGTTCCGCATTTACCAATTGCACAACTCTTTGCTCATAGCTTGATGTTGAAGCTGCAATATCAAATGCAAATGCAACAGGAGATACTGCCATTAACAATATCAAAATTATTGCCGCTATCTTATTTTTCATACAACCTCCTTTTAGACTGAAACAAAAATTTGTTTCGATTATATTATCTCAATTTAATTTAAATATATAATTTCATATATTTGATTGTTTGTATATTTGTTACATATTTATATTAAAGAAGTCAAAAAGCAATTATATGGAAAATTTTAAAATAATAATTTTAATTATGCTGATGTTGTAAGTTAATCGCTGGTCAATCATTCAAATATTAGAGGAACGAAGGCTGTCCTAATTTAAAAAAATGTTGTATAATATTAATATAATTTTTAATTGCAGGAGCGAGTTAACAAACCAAGCTTAACTAAACTTATACGGCAAAAATAAATTTACAGCGGGAGATATATTATGAAATTTTTAATACTGATGGGAAGCCCTCGGCACAATGGAAATACGCATGAACTTCTGAAGCCTTTTATGGAGGAGCTTATATTGAATAATATTAAGCATGAATTAGTTTGGCTTTATGATAAAAGTATTAAACCTTGCATAGCATGCCGCAGCTGTCAGAAAGATTGGACAATTTTCGGCTGTCCCATTAAGGACGATGTACAGGAAATATTCGATAAAATAATTGAGAGTGACGCAATAATTTTGGCAACTCCTATTTATTCGTGGTTTTGCACCCCTCCCATGAAGTCGTTGTTAGATCGCATGGTTTACGGTATGAACAAATATTATGGGAATGAAAAAGGTCCATCTCTATGGGCGGGGAAAAAGCTGGCAATTATAACAACCTGCGGGTACAGACCTGAAAAAGGTGCCGATTTGTTTGAAGAAGGAATAAAGCGCTACTGTAAGCATTCACAGTTAAAATATGCGGGAATGTTGGCGGAAAGGCATTTAGGATATAATACGGAATTTATTACCGATGAAAAAAAAGAAAATGCAAGGTTGTTCGCAAAAAAGATTGCTTTATATGCTTAAAACCATTGCTCGGGAGAAATAAATAAAAACTGTAAAGTCAAAAAGCATATTAGGTATAATGCCTAATATGCTTTTTATGGGGGGAGGGAAGGTATATTAGTTTATAAACTCTAAATATCTGAGCATACGTTCAATTATGGCTGATGCTTCGGCACGGGTTGCATACTCGTCAGGGTCGAATTCTTTTGTGTCTCTTCCCATAATTATTCCCGCATCCGCACAAATTGCCGTGCTTCCCTTTGCATATTCATCAATTTCCGCACTGTCTGCAAACATTGAAAGAACTTTTTCTGTATTCTTTACGGTAACTTCCTTATCTGCAAATTTAATTGCATTATGAATCATTACTGCCATATCTTTCCTTTGAATTCTATCATTTGGATAGAATTTTCCGTCGCTTCTTCCGGTTATTAAGCCTGCATCGTATGCCGTTGAAATATCTTCTTCAAACCAGCCTTTAACATCATCGAAGTTAATGTTCCCTTCTTCTTCGGTTATACCAAGGGCTCTTGTAATCATTACCGCAAATTCGGCTCTTGTGACAAAGTCATTTGGTGCAAAGGTGCTTTCATCCTTACCGAAGGCAATATTTCTTGCAGCTAACTTTTCAACGTTCATCTTAGACCAGTGATTCGTTATATCATTAAATGTTTTAGGATTGTTGATCACGGCGAATATGCCGTTTCCTCTGTATTTGATTGTTGCGGTATCACCGTTAAATACTGAAGGAGCAAATGTAAACACTTCATCATCCAATATTAATTTCATTGCGGTTGTGCTGTATGAATCCAACTTATTTAACTGATCCATTGTGCGCTCAACATACAAGTCATAGCTGTCGATAATTACAGTCTTTGATTTTCCTTCAATGGTTACATTAAAGTCAACCGGTCCGGAAACCATTTTGCCGCTTAATTTGTCAACGGCAGCTACGGCAGAAGCAATTAATTTTTTATCAGTTACTTTTTCTAAAATAATGTTAACTTTAGAGTCTGATATACTGTTTGCGTCTTTTAACACATTTTTGCACTTAAGCGGCAGGTTGTAGGATGCAGCGTCCCATATAAGCTGCAATGCTCCATTTGGATTTTTATTTGCAATTTGTTTATAGTAGCTCCCCAAAAGCCACAGCTTGGCATTGCCTCCCGTCTTTGATGCTTCGAACGAATATATGCCGCCATTTGATACCAAATCCTCAGGATAAATGTTTTTAATAACCTTGTTATCTACTATCACTTGACCTATAATTGGCTTTTCGGGTGCGGGAGTTGGTCGGGGCTCGGATTTTTTGTATACATTGACACTTGTTATTGCACTTAAAGTAGTAGGAACATCATTTATAAATGTTCTGTAAGATGCACTTATTGTAGTTTTCCCGACTGCCACACCTGTTATTGCACCGCCTGAGGTTATTGTTGCTATTTCAGTATTGTCTGATTTGTACTCAAACACATAATCGGTTACATCAATGTAATTTATACCGTCGAAATAATTAACTTTTGCCTGTATTGTTTTGCCAATCTGTACACTGTAAGGATCATCCTCAAATTCCAATCCCGGTTCTTTTACTTTTGTTACAACAACTTTTGCTTCCGCGATCAATGCATCTTCTGAAATATCAGGATATTCCTCGCTGTAATCCATTGACAAAAAAGTCAGTTCCGGTTTAGTCGGATTTAAGTAAGCTAAAATAGTAGTCGGTTCGTTTGCGGGAGTCGGATTAACACCTGTAATTACACCCGTATTATCCACAGTAATATAATCCGAATCAAATTCGTAAATTACATCTTCCGTTACATCAATGCCTTCATCTATACTTTGCTGCAAATCCGGGAAATAATCATACAATACAACTTTTGCTTGGGTTGTATTTCCTGCTTCCACTTCATATACTTCTCGGTCAAATTCTATATACTGCTGGGGCTGGGGTTCCTTACAAATTGCTCTGTAGAATATTTCGGTGTATTCCGCATTATCAGGGGCTTCAGGATTTGCGACCGCAGTGAAGGCGAATAATACACATCCGCTTCCGGTGC
Organism: Sedimentibacter sp.; assembly: GCA_036720515.1. Lineage (GTDB taxonomy): Bacteria > Bacillota > Clostridia > Tissierellales > Sedimentibacteraceae > Sedimentibacter. The sequence continues at coordinate 9,661 of DAIMMU010000020.1, read as the reverse complement.
CGCTGGATGCGGTAGTTCGGGAGTATCGACAAAGTTTTCAACATGTACTCCAATTTCACCGCTTGGCATGAAGGGTGCCGTACTTTTTATTACTCGTGCTCTTATTGATGTTACTTCATCATTTCGCTCCCATACCGCAAGAAAGCAGTCATGATAATAATCATAGCATACAGATGGGTTTAATTCTTTTATATAATCAGTATCGCTGATGCTCAAAGCAGACCCGACTAATTGGCTGTTAAATTCATCGCCGGATTCGATAAGTTTAACAAATTGCCCGTCAATACTGCGGTTTTCAATATATCCATCACCGGAATCAATTTGTGCATAATTTTCCCATACTACCAAAAACATTTCTGCATTGCTGTCAAATGCAAGGTGCGGAGCATTAACATCTCCGTCGGTTGTACTTTTGATTGTAAACTCATTGCCTAAAATAACAGAATTATCCGGCTCAACAGTTACAGTCCTGCCGTCTATTCTGTACTCATAAGATTCAGAGGTTTCTAAGCGGCTGCTCCATACAACCAAAAATGTTTGGTTATTCGAATCATAGGCAACGGAAGGGGCAGTATTCTCTTCTCCGTCCGAAATTAGAAATTCATATGTTTCATTTCCGTCAGCGTCAACTAAACTGCCATAAATTTTCATATTATGGTACCAATCTCCGCCGGATTTTTCACCCCTCTGATAAACACTTAAATATAATTTGTTTATGGGATCATAAGCCAAATCCGGTTCCATACAATAAATCATAGGCAATGCTGCTGTTCCGTATACAACAAAAGCAAGCTCTAATTCATCCGCGGTGTTTCCGATTTCACTGAACGGGATTACAAATTCATATACCTTATGCTCGTACACCACCTTGTCGGTATATGTAAATCCTGCACTTCCCCATTTGGTTTCAGGAACGGATACTTTGAATTCCTTTATTCCTTCATCGGAATTTACATAAACCTTTGCATAATCCTTGTCACCGTCATAAGTGTTGTCCGGTGTAAAATCAATTGTTACATACAGATTTTCATCATCGTTCATTACCCAGAAATATGTGTCTCCTGCCGGATGACCTGAGCCGGGAACCTGATATTCTTTAGCGAAAGTGCCCATGTTTTCAACTTCATCCAATACACTATCAGCTGTTATTTTTCCAATATTACTGTTTAACGTATAGTTGTAAAAGTCAGCAATTTGATTTTTTTGTTTATAGTTATTGGCAATTGGAAATTGCAAAGGCTCTTGGCTTATTACTTCATTTTCTATTCTGCCGGTTACACTTAAAATCCCTTCGCCGCTTTTTGATGAAAATTCTAATATAATTCCGGCATCAACCGGAGTAATATCCAAATCTTCAGCAGCAAGTTTATTTAATATTTTACCTTCTGAATTGTTTGCCTTTACCGGTGCGGCGCCATCAAGTATTACCGCATCAAGATAAGCTGCTCCTCCGCCTTTTTGTGTAATTTTAATAGGAGGATTATCACCGTTTAAATATTCACACAAATCAATTTCTTTTGTTTCTTGGAATTTTCCAAATTCAAGATTGCCGGCATTTATCCACTTGCTTTCTGTTTTTACTGAAATTTCAAACATGCCGTTAATGTCCCCGATTTTTTTCGATGGTTCCTCAGGTGAAGAATATGCAAATGCCTGAACAGGAAATACCATCATCAAAACTAAAATAAATACTAATATTTTTTTCAAATAAACACCCCCTGTAAGATTTGCTTAATTATATATGTAAAAGCATATTTTTAAAATCACCCTAAGGGTGATTTTTTTCTAAAATACGGGTGAACTTCTTTAAAATAATTAAATATATATGATAAATGTATGGTATAATGTAGAAAAAATTGACGGGGGAATCTAATGGTTAAAAAGGAAGAGTTGATATATATAAAGGAGCATTTAACTTTTTGGGAAAAGTTAAATGATGCTGAAAAACAATTGATAGAAAACAATGTTTCAACTGTAAAATACGGCAAGGGAGAAAACCTTCACGGTGTGGATAAGGAATGTGTAGGTCTTATCTTAATAAAAACGGGTGAACTCAGGGTATATATTTTATCTGAAGAGGGAAGAGATGTTACACTGTACCGTTTGACTGAAGGAGATTCCTGTGTTCTATCTGCTTCCTGTATACTAAACAATATTACATTCGATGTTATGATAGACGCGGAACAGGAAACAGAGGTGCTTTTGCTTAATATCGGAGCTTTCAGCATATTGTCCAAAGGAAATATTTATGTGGAAAATTATGCTTATAAAAATGCCGCAGACAGGTTTTCCGACATAATGTGGGCAATGGAGCAAATTTTATTCATGAGCTTTGATAAGAGGTTGGCAGTATTCCTGTACGATGAAATGGTAAGAAATAAATCAAATGATATAAAACTGACTCACGAGCAAATAGCAAAATATATAGGGAGTGCCAGAGAAGTTGTTTCCAGAATGTTAAAAAGTTTTGAATCCCAGGATATACTTAAGCTTTCGAGAGGAACAATAGAGATTATTGATAAAGATAAATTGAAAAAATTACTGTAGAGACAATAGGATACAAATGACCTAATGGTTTTTTCTTGCTTAATAGTTTTAACATTGCTATAATTTAACTGATTGTTTTGTCAGTAGAAACTTGGGGGTAAAACATGACTTTGCAGCAATTGAAGTATTTGATTGAAGTTGCGGAAAAGGGCTCCATAAATCAAGCCGCAAGGAGTTTGTATATTTCACAGCCAAGCCTTTCCAATGCTATAAGAGATATAGAAAATGAAATTCAAATCAATATATTTAAGCGAACCAACAAAGGAATAAGAGTGACCGCTGAAGGTGCTGAATTTTTGGTTTATGCGAGGCAAATAGTGGAACAAGCGGAGTTGCTGGAGAAAAAGTATAAAGGCAAAAAATCCTCAAGGCTGGAATTCAGAGTATCAACACAGCATTGCGCGGTTACTGTAGTTGCCTTTGGTGAATTAATAAAGAAGTATGAGAATGATGATTATGAATTTCAATTGAAGGAATCAAGGTCGGTTGAAGTAATAGATGACGTAATAAATTACAAAAGCGAAGTGGGAATAATTTATATAAACGAATTTAATGAAAAGGCAATAAGAAAGAAAATAAATGAGGGTAACTTGGACCTTGAAGTAGTATTTACAGCCAAGCCCCATGTTCTTGTAAGCAGCCATAATGAACTTACCAAAAAGAAAAAGGTTGAATTGAAGGATTTAGAAGATTATCCCTGCTTATCCTTCGGACAGGATGAATACAATTTATTTTACTTTTCGGAAGATATATTAAGCACAATGCTTCATAAGAAGAGTATTAAGGTAAGCGAAAGAGCAACATTGTATAACCTAATGGCACGATTAAACGGGTTTTCGATTTCCACCGGAATAATCAGCGAAAGGCTTAAAAAACAAGGAATTGTGCCTATCGACTTAGAAATTGACAATGTAATAAAGGTGGGAACAGTCATAAGAAAGGACTCAAAATTAAGTGAAATGGGAGAAAATTTCATAGAAGAGTTTACAAAAGCTTCAAATAGCATGTTATAGCATAAGACTATAGCATGCTATATTTTTTATGTATTATACTGAAAACCAAAGCCATTATATAATTATAACAGGGAACTTGCACTTTGATAGGTTTAATATTTAACAAACAAGGAATTGTGATATTGAGAATAGAAAAAATGAGATTCCGCACATGCATTTAAGGCTGACTTTACAATGACTTTTGCTTGAAAATATATGAATTAATACAAGCAAAACCGGGGAGGTGGTTGAAATGACGCTTTATACTTGACGGAAACAGTTATTTTAATATAAAATCTTAAGGAGGGAGAAATGAAGAAGTATAAAATTATAAGATTTTTTATTATCGGCGTATTATGTTTAAGCTATGTATTAACCGGATGCTCGGGTCCAACAGTTCCTGCTGCCCCTGCAGCTTCTGGCGCAAAGGAAAAAACACCGGGGGATTATATTGCAGAACTTCCGGAAGAGTGGAAAAGCCAGCCTGCTGCGGTGCTTAATCAATGGGCTTCAAGCAGGCATGCCCAAGAAGGTACGACGTGTATAACATGTCATGGAAGCGACCCGCAGAATATTAATAAGGTTTCCGCTAAAACATGCGGAACATGCCATACCGAGGAATTTGATGAATTTTCCATGAGCACTCATGCAACTTCATTAGTTCATGCAATGAGTAAGGATAAAACTACGTATAACGGCAAAGAAGTAGCATATAAATGGCAGGCTTATCCCGAAGGCGGACCGGATAAATGGGGATGCGCAAATTGTCACAGTGTTGGTTATATAAGTGAAGAAGACGGCTCCTTAGGTGATTGCGCAACATGTCACGGAGGACATTTATTCAGTTTAGAACAAGCAAGAAGTCCTGAAACCTGTGATGGTTGTCATGCAGGTCCCGGTCATCCCCAGGTTGAGTCTTATGAGCAATCAAGACATGGCATTGCATGGAAAACTTTAGGAAAGGACTATGACTTGTCAGGTAGTACCGAAGAGTTCTGGGCAAGGCAGGAAACCGATCCTATGCCGGCACCGACATGTCAATCATGTCATATGCCTGACGGAACACATTATACGTCCCATGGACAGGCTCATGATTTATTGGGAGCCAGGGTAGAGGATTATGAAGAACAGATCACTTTCATGGTTGAAAACAGCTGTACAAATTGCCATTCAGAACCATATGCAAGAGAATGGTTAGGAAATGCGGATGAGTTTGCCACTTTCTCAAAAAACAGAATTAAAGAAGCCAAGAAAATGCTTGAAGAATTAAGGAAAGACGGCTTAATCCGAGATACTATGGAAGTTACAAATGCACATCCGATTGCCGGAGAACTTTCAGCTGCAGACAGCCTGTGGTTTAGAGCCAACATGTCCACAAACAGAGCATTCAAGGGAGCGTTCCACATGAGTTCTCAGTGGGCAGGACGTCAGGGATGGACAGACCAATCCTTTGACTTGATGGAATTCAGAAGCGAAATCGAAAGATTAAGAGCAGATGCAAAAAGAGACCAGAGAATCAAAGAGTTAGAGGAAATGCTTAATATTTCAGAGTAGGTATAATTGAAAAGAGTCATTAAAAAGACTCTTTTCAATCCAAAAATATATGCGGGGGATAGACATGCTAAAAAGAATTACAAATTTTTTAACAAGCCTTAAATTTGCAATAATTTTATTTTTGTTAATAGCCGTATATTCAATAATAGGTACAGTTATACCGCAGGGAATGGATATGGGGTTTTATTTGAAGCAGTACAAAACATTGGGCAGCCTTATGGTTTTTCTGCAATTTGACCACGTATACGGTTCAAATATATTTATAGCGATAGTATTCATTTTTATAATAAATTTAGCGGGCTGCACACTTAAAATATTGCCTGTTCAAATAAAAAAAATGAAAAACACTTATGTTCCCGCAAAAGGGAAAAATAATGAAAATCTTTATGAGAACGGGATGAATATTGAAAATATAAAAGATGCGTTTAAAAAGAAGAAATTCAAAATTGTTGACACTTCAGATGGCACTTATGCCGTAAAACATAGAATGGGTCACCTTGGCTCATCAATAACTCATTTAGGTATTGTTATAATAATTTTGGGCGCAGTCATAGGCAATATGTTTGTTAATGAAGGATTTGTCAGCTTGGTACCCGGCGAAACAGCGGAATTTGATAGTTTTTCTCTAAAACTGAACGATTTTTATATGGATTTTAGAAAAGATGGTACCATTGAGCAATATTTCAGTGAATTAACCATTTATGAAGGCGGACAAAAGCTGAAGGAAGATAAAATTTGGGTAAACAATCCGCTTAACCACAATGGAATGTACTTTTACCAGTCTAATTACGGCTGGGCAAGCAAATTAAAAATTAAGGATAAAGATGGAGATCCGCTTTATGAAAGCACTTTAAAGGATAACCCGCATGCTTTTTATGAACCGGCAAATCTTACAATATTTCTTTATGGCTTTTTTCCTGACTTTAGCATGGATCAATCAGGCAACCCCATAACATTGTCTCAGGAAATGAAAAATCCCGCTTATGCGGTAGTGCTTTATAACGAGGAAGGCTATGTTGACTCATATATATTATCTCCGGGAGAGCCTGCAGAGTATAAAGACATTATAATTGAGTTTGACGATTCGGTTTTATATACAGGGCTAACGTACCGACAGGACTTTGGATATTACTATGCCTTGGCGGGAAGTATAATTTTAATATTGGGAATACTTTTGTCATTTTATTTCTATCCTAAATATGTATTAATTTCGCCGGATAGTGTAATACCTGTAACAAGACAAAATATCTGGGGATTTACGGTAAAAATAAAGAAAATGTTGAGGGAACAAAATAAAGGTAAGGGGGAAGAACAATGAATATAGTTTTATTTGAAGAAGTAACATTTACCATTTCATTTTTATTTTATATTGCGGCATCTTTAAGCTTTTTCGTTTATCTGGTTGGTGGTAAAGAAAAGGCTGGAAAATTTGCGGTGAATGCGTCGACAGCGGGTTTTATTGTTCATACATTGGCAATGATCCTTAGAATTGCAGAATCAGGCAGACTGCCCTTCAGCAACCAGTTTGAATTTGCAAGCAGCTTTACTTGGGGAATAGTTTTGTGCTACTTGGTTATTCATTACTATTATAAATTTACGTCTGTCGGAGCCTTCGTAATGCCCCTTGCATTTTTGATGATGGGATATGCCTCCGTTTTGCCGAAAGACATAAAACCTTTGATGCCTGCCCTTCAAAGCAATTGGCTCTCATTCCATGTAGGCTCCGCAATAATATCCTATGGCTCCTTTGCGGTTGCATGCGGCTTATCAATTATGTATTTGCTTAACAGTAAAAATATAAAAAGTTCAAAAAGTAAAATATTACCTGATGAAGAAGCATGTGACTATTTAAGCTACAGAGTTATTGCTTTTGGATATTTGATGCTGACGGTTGTTATTATATCCGGTGCAATTTGGGCTAAATATGCTTGGTCAAGATATTGGGCATGGGACCCTAAGGAAACATGGTCATTGATAACCTGGTTAATTTATTCGGTATATCTGCATCTTAGATTTAACAGGGGCTGGAAGGGTAAACCCGCAGCGTGGTTTGCGGTAATCGGTTTTATATGTGTAATATTTACATTTGTCGGAGTTAATTTATTACTGCCCGGCCTTCACAGCTATAAATAATTTAATAATCCATGTATGTAAGAAGGTGTAATTTTGAAAGAAAACAGATTAACTGATGAAGCAAGCACAGTAACAGCTATGATAAAAATTTATTGTAACGGTAAACACGGTACCGAAGAATTATGTGATGAATGCCGGAGGTTAGCCGAATATGCAAAAATGAGACTGAAAAACTGCAGGTTCGGTGATAAAAAACCTGTTTGCGGCAGATGCACGGCGCATTGTTATAAACCGGAAATGCGTGAAAAGATTAAGGAAGTAATGCGATATTCCGGTCCGAAAATGGTATATAAGCATCCTGTTATGCTGTTAAAACACGTCAAGGATAAACTCACATATAAGAGATGATATATTTGAGCCGTTACCACAGCTTCAAAAAAGATACGAACATATGTTTGACATATGTTTTTTTTTATTATATAATTAAGTATATTAAAAAAATGGTGGTTTTATGGACGACAATTTGTTTGAAAAGCTGAGAATTTTGTCTGATGCGGCAAAATATGATGTATCGTGTGTTTCAAGCGGTGTAGAAAGAAAAAACAATTCGGTGGGCGGAATAGGAAATGCTTCCGCCGCGGGGATATGCCATGCCTGGTCTTCTGACGGCAGGTGTATTTCGCTGTTAAAAATTTTACTTACAAATGATTGCATTTATGACTGCAAATATTGCTTGAACAGAGTAACAAATACTGTAAAAAGAGCCTCCTTCACGCCTGAAGAGGTAGCAGAGCTCGCCATTCAATTTTACAGGAGAAATTATATTGAGGGGTTGTTTCTGAGCTCTGCTGTTGAAAAAAGCCCTGATTACACTATGGAAAATATTTATAGAGTGCTTGAGCTTTTGAGATACAAGTATAATTTTTGGGGATATGTTCACGTAAAGGTAATTCCGGGAGCAAGTACTCTTTTGGTTCAAAAAACAGGAATGTTAGCAGACAGGATGAGCGTAAATATTGAGCTTCCCACAAAGAAAAGCCTGTCTTTATTGGCACCGCAAAAAAGAGTGGAAAATATTTTACAGCCCATGGCTTTGATTCATAATGAAATTTCAAGGGCAATTGAAGATAAAAGCCATTTTAAAAATTCAGAGAGGTTTGTTCCGGGCGGACAGTCGACTCAAATGATAATAGGAGCCACTCCGGACAATGATAGGACAATACTTAATGTATCGCAAAATTTATATGACAAATACAGAATGAAAAGAGTGTTTTTTTCCGCATATATTCCTGTTATGTCATCACCGAATTTACCTGCCGTAAGCACCATGCCCCCGCTTTTAAGGGAACACAGGCTGTATCAGGCTGACTGGCTCATGCGGTTTTATTACTTTAATTCAGAAGAATTATTTACCGAAATAGAGCCTAATCTTGATTTGGAATTTGATCCTAAAATGATGTATGCATTGAGGCATTTAGACAGATTTCCCATAGAAATAAACAAGGCTTCCTACGAAGAGCTTTTAAGGATACCTGGACTTGGGGTAACAAGTGCCCAAAGGATAATAAGAGAAAGAAAAAATGCCGAGCTATCATATGATTCCCTTAAAAAAATGAAGACGGTATTAAAAAGGGCTAAATATTTTGTTACCGTAAAGGGAAAGTATTATGGCAATACAAAGTTTGAACCCGATTCAATAAAAAATGAAATAAGAATGAAGGAATTCCAAAAACAAATGAGTATTTTTGAATTTTTATAAGAGGGGCTATGGATTATTTATACGATGGTACATTTGAAGGTTTAATGACAGCAATTTATTATCATTATAAAAAAGAAAAAGCGGACGGCATATATGAAGCAGCTAATTATCAGCAGTCTATAATGCTTCGGTCGGAAATTGTCGGTACGGATATATCGAAGGCAAGAACTGTAGGTGATGCAATAAATAAATTGGTATCAAGGGAAGCCTATATTTATGTTTATTACTGTTACCTTTCAAATGCTGCGGACAAGGAAAATATTATTTTAGATTTTTTGATTTTTGCATTTAAGTATGGAAGAAATACCATGAATTTTTATACCCATGAAAAAGTGCTTCCCATAAATGAAATATACAGAAGAGTTGCAAGTGAGGAGCACAGGATACTTGGTATACTAAGGTTTTCGGACATAGGAGGAGTATTGTATGCAAAGTATTCTCCGGACAATGACATAAGTATTTTGTTGGCAGACCATTTCGCTGACAGATACAAATATGAGAAATTTATCATTTATGATGAAAAAAGAAAAAAGGCTGTTGTTTATTCCGATAACAAATGGGAAATAAAAGAAAACATAAGTATGGAAATTATTGAATTTTCCGTAAACGAAAAAAGAATTCATAATTTGTGGAAACAATATTTTACTGATTTGGCTATAAAGGAAAGAAAAAATATTAATCTGCAGTTCCAATTTGTGCCTGCAAGATACAGAAAAAATATGGCTGAATTTAAATA
>DAIMMU010000218.1:0-3385 GCA_036720515.1 Sedimentibacter sp. | reverse complement strand
ATCAGGCGGCGGACTGAAAGCAATCGAAAAGCAGCATGAAAGCGGAAAGCTTACCGCACGGGAAAGAATACTGAAGCTTTTGGATGAAGGAAGCTTTGTGGAAATCGATGCTTATGTTGAACACAGATGCGATAATTTTGGAATGGGAAAAAAGAAAATACCGGGTGATGGCGTCGTATCCGGATACGGAACAATCGATGGAAGATTAGTATACATATTTGCTCAGGATTTTACCGTAATCGGAGGAAGTTTAGGTGAAATGCATGCGGCAAAAATTGTTAAAGCTCAACAAATGGCGCTGAAAGTAGGAGCTCCTTTAATAGGCATAAACGATTCGGGCGGTGCCAGAATACAGGAAGGTGTTGACGCACTTTCGGGGTACGGCAAAATATTTTACAACAATACAATTGCCTCCGGAGTAATTCCTCAAATTTCCGTAATCATGGGACCTTGTGCAGGGGGAGCCGTCTATTCACCGGCAATAACCGACTTCATTTTTATGGTTAAAAAAACAAGCAAGATGTTTATTACAGGACCAAATGTAATCGAAACAGTTACGGGAGAAAAGGTATCCGCCGAAGAATTGGGCGGTGCCATGACTCACAACAGCATAAGCGGAGTGGCTCACTTTGTTGATGATACGGAAAAAGAATGCATAGATAAAATCAAAAAACTACTGAGCTTTTTACCTCAAAACAATTTGGAAACAACACCAGCACAGCCGGTGCAGGACGATATAAACAGAATTGATGATGAATTAAACGATATAATACCCGACAATCCAAACAAAGCTTACGATATGAAGGATGTTATATCAATACTTGCGGATAACGGAGAATTTTTGGAATACCAGCCCTACTACGCTCAAAATGTAATTACAGGCTTCATGCGGCTAAACGGAAGAAGTGTCGGAGTGATTGCAAGTCAGCCGAAGGTGTTGGCAGGATGCCTTGACATAAATGCATCAGACAAGGCAGCCCGATTCATAAGGACATGCGATTCATTCAATGTACCCCTTTTAACACTGATGGATGTACCCGGATTCTTGCCGGGAACAAATCAGGAATACGGGGGAATAATAAGACACGGAGCAAAAATGCTTTATGCATATTCCGAAGCTACGGTTCCGAAGGTTACCGTGATAACAAGAAAAGCATACGGCGGATCATATATAGCAATGTGCAACAAGGAATTGGGAGCAGACATGGTACTTGCATGGCCGACGGCAGAAATAGCTGTAATGGGACCGGACGGAGCAGCCAATATAATATTTAAAAAAGAAATAGACGAAGCGGAAGATAAAAATATAAAGAGAAAAGAAAAAATTCAGGAATACAGAAATACAGTAGCAAATCCATACACGGCGGCAGCAAGAGGATATGTTGATGCGGTAATAGAGCCTGCGGAAACAAGAAAAAGAATAATAAGTTCATTCGACATGCTTACAGGCAAAAGGGAAATGAGACCTGAGAAAAAGCATGGCAATATCCCTCTGTAGGAGGTGGAAATGGGATTATTAGATAATTTATTTAAAAAAGGGAAAGTTAAGGAACAAGAATCAACAGAAGGTAATACACCGGCTGAAGATAAGGACGAAATTACTGCTGTAATAGCGGCAGCGGTAGCGGCAATGGATGAAGAGGAAGAAATTGTGGCAGCAATAACAGCAGCTATATCCGTCATGCTTAAAAAAGGAACAAATGAATTTATTGTAAGAAATATAAAAAGAACACCCGAAATGGACTCAATATGGGCACATGAAGGCAGGATGAAGTTAATTGCGAGGAGGATGAAATGAAAAAGTTTAATGTAACGGTAAATGGCAAGACCTATGCGGTAGAAGTTGAAGAAGTCGGAGCGGGGCAGGGAGGATTTACATATCAGCCTGTACAGCAGGCACCAGTGCAGCAGCCCGTACAACCCGTTTTAGCACCAAAAGCCCCCGAAGCTCCCGTACAACAGGCGCCGAAAAAAGAAGAACCAAAGGCTGCGGCTGTTGGAGGCGGTGAGCTGATGTCGGCTCCGATGCCGGGAACAATATTGAATATTATGGTAACGGAAGGACAAACGGTTAAAAAAGGCGAGATAATATTAATACTTGAAGCAATGAAAATGGAAAACGAAATAGCGGCAGCAGCAGATGGAGTTGTGAGTAAAATTTATACTTCAAAATCTTCAACCGTAAATGCGGGAGATCCATTATTAACCATATCATAATATATTAAATTTTCTTAACTCTTCTAATAAAAGAAGAGTTTTTTTTTGTAGAAAATTGTGATAAAATGATAGGCATGGTGACACACCTCTTTATCAAGGTCAGCCTATGGAGAAATGAGGAATGTCCCCGAATTGGAGCATGGCAACACATCGGACTTTTATAGGGGTAAAAAGATTATAAAACGGGGGAAAAAATGATAAGCAATGAAGATTTAATCAGGCTGCAGATGATCAACGGTTTAGGAAGAAAAACTATCAGCAAAATATTAGCCTATATGGAATTAAAGAATATCAAACTGAACAGTTTCCCTGATGCCTTGAAGCTGATAAGCGATATGAAAATTAAAAGACTAAAAATTGATGAAGATAAAATTGATAAAGAATCATCAAAAATATTTGAAAGCTGTAAAAAAGGCAAAATTCAAATAATCGGTTTATATGATGACAAATATCCATGCAAATTCAGATTAATTGAAGACAAACCTTTAGTATTATATGCGGATGGGGACTTGGGGCTTTTGGATGAAGAGAATAACATAGCCATAGTAGGTACAAGAACTCCCTCTCAGGAAGGTTATGAAATAAGTTCAATAATTGCCGAAAAGTTAACTGAAGAAAATTGCTGTATTGTAAGCGGTTTTGCATCCGGATGTGATGAAGCCGCCCACTATGGATGCTTACAGGCAAAGGGAAGGACTATAGCGGTAATACCTTCGGGGCATCTTAATGTTTTAAAACATAACAGATCCATGTATAATTTGATTATTCTTAACGGTGGCTGTATATTGTCGGAATTGCCTCCGCTTGCAAAGGCTGAAAAGTATTCCTTTATAGACAGGAACAGACTGATTGCCGCGGCTTCGGAGGGAATAATAGTAATAGAAGGCGGTCTGAAGGGCGGCACATCACATACGGTAAAATTTGCCAGGGAGTATAATAAGGCTGTTGCATATACTGCAAATGTCTGCAAGATAACGGGACAAACCTTGATTTTTGATGATATTGATATAATAGACAGCTTTGAAAAACTGATAAAATTTAAAAATAAATCATTTGAAAAAATCCTTGACAAAGCAATTTCTCAGTAGTATAATCAATTTTGCTGTTGACAAAACAGCGTCCTGCGGATGTGGCGGAATTGGCAGACGCACTAGACTTAGGATCTAGC
>DAIMMU010000217.1:0-3397 GCA_036720515.1 Sedimentibacter sp. | reverse complement strand
GATGTAAGGCTGGCACAAATGAAGTATGCAGAGCGTAAAGTTAAACCTGAAGCTGTTATTAATGTTGGAATCGGTAATGTTTCACTGCCTACAAACCCGGCTATGCAAAAAAGATTATTTAACTTAAATGCACCTGAAAGTCCATTTAATAAGGGAGTAATCAGATATACGGCAACCGGCGGATTTGACGAAACTCAGGAAGCATTTAAGAACATTTTGAAATGTGAAGGATTTGACACAAGCAAATTAAATGTTATAGTAACGGACGGCGGTTCAACCGGTATGGAATTGTTGATAATAGGTGTTTGCGGACCGGCAGCAACGGATGAAAAACCACTGCTGATGATTGACCCTGCATATACTAATTATATTTCTTTTGCTGAAAGATTAGGACGCAAGACTGTTACGGTTAAACGTCATTTAAATGAAGATGGTAAATTCAGCCTTCCGGAAATTGACAAAATAGAAGAAGTAATAAAAGCAAACAATCCGGGAGCACTCCTTGTTATACCTTATGACAACCCTACGGGTCAACTCTATGACAAAGAAACTCTAAAATCACTTGCAAAGTTATGTGTTAAATACAATATGTGGATGGTAAGTGACGAAGCTTACCGTGAATTATACTATGTTGAAGGAAGTGAGTTAGTAAGTATCTGGGGAATTACAGACAAGGATGTACCTGGTATTGAAGGAAGAAGAATAAGCATTGAAACGACTTCAAAGGTATGGAATGCATGCGGCTTAAGAATAGGTGCCGTTGTTACCGACAATCCTGAATTCAGCAATCGCTGCGCAGCTGAATATACTGCAAATCTCTGTGCAAATGCAATCGGACAGTATATATTCGGAGCATTGGCACATGAAACAAAAGAACAAATCGCAGATTGGTGCAAAAACCTTCGTGATTACTACGGAAATTTAATTAAAAAGGTTAGTTCGGAATTAAAGAGATTAGAGCCCGGCTTGGTTGTTTCAAGTCCGGATGCATCCATTTATACGGTAATCGACGTTAGAAATGTTGTAAAACCCGGATTTGATGCAATTGATTTCTGCCTGTACTGTGCAGGAGAAGGTGCTGTAGACTTAAACGGCGTTCAAACAACCTTATTGGTTGCACCTATGAAGGGATTCTATGATATTGCAAAAGGTGAAAATAATCCCGGAAGCACTCAATTCCGTATTTCATATGTTGAAACTCCGGAAAATATGATGAAGGTTCCTGAATTGTTTGTAAAACTTTTAAAACAATTTGAAGCAAGCAGATAAAATATTTATGTCATCCTGAGAGGCAGGTCATTCGTTTATGCGACGTGAGGAGCAAATAAATTTGTGAATTAAACTTTGGGATATTATAATTTGTATTGAATAGAGCTGACGTTATTTAGTCAGCTCTAATTTTGTTGTTATATACGGATCTTTTATGGCTTCAATTACAGCCTTTTTTGCAACATTTGCCAGCTCTTCCGTACTGGTTATTGTACTTGGAATAAATGTAACATCTTCGTAAATATTCAAATCCAAATTCTTATCCCTGACAATCAAAGTTTCAAAGAAGGTTAACCCGGCAATATATCTGCCCATTCCTTCGTCCAAGTGATAGCCGTCACTTGTAAGCTGGTCGCCGATTGCACTTAGCTGTTCGTTTGTCCTGCTGTTTTGTATTGCTGTGCCGCAAGGAATTAAAATATCAATTTCCGTTTCATCAAGAGCCTGCTTGTAGGCTTCGGTAATTGAACGATACATGTTAAACTGATTATAATTATAATTGGCAAAACCGTTATTGCCGCTGTCCGTTGAATATGCCCAAGTCATGTTGAGGGCAAATTTAGCGTCAGGCTGCAGTGATTTTACATAACTAATCAAATTATTTAAATAAGGCTGATAGGTGCCGTACAACCCCGAATCTTCCGAGGACTGCTGAAATGTTATGTAATCCCATTTTTCGTCTAATATTATTTCTTTCATGGTCTTGTTTTTCGCTTCGGTCATTCCTTCGGATGTCCATTTGTGATAAGAATATGCATTAAGATTATTTTTAGCATTCGCTTCATGTGTTTTTAAAGAGCCGCCGCTGTAGTATAAATTTCCTATCACAACATTTATACCTGCTGATTCTGCAATATCATAAAGATAGTATAGAGCATCCTGGGAAAAAGAATTTCCGATGGAAAGTATTTTCACTGTTTCAGGGTATTTTACCTGAGGTCCGGCTATCATCAACAGGGTCAATAATAGGGATATTGTCTTATTTATCATTTTGTCACCACCCATTACAGTATAATATATATTTCGATAAAATAAAAGCTAAGTTTCGGGTGCGTCTTGCTGATTTGCCGATTTTTGTTGAATTATATAAGTTTCTGTTATATAATTTACAAAATAAAGTTACGGGAGACAAACTATGAAGTTTATTGAAAATAATTCAATTGATCCGCATTATAATTTAGCATTTGAAGAGTATATTTTTAAAAACTCGGATTTTAATGAAGATTTCGTTTTATTATGGAGAAACGGATCTTCAATAATTATAGGAAAAAATCAAAATACCCTTGAAGAAATCAATATGGATTATGTGAAGGAAAACAATATTAATGTTGTTAGAAGGGTAACGGGCGGAGGTGCTGTTTATCATGATTTGGGAAATTTAAATTTTTCATTTATCACTAAAGCACAAAGCAATTTAATTGACTTTAAAACATATAATATTCCTATAATCAAGGCATTGGAAAGGCTGGGAGTTAACTGTGAATTTTCCGGAAGAAATGATATTGTAATTGATGGTAAGAAATTTTCCGGCATTGCGCAAAGTATTATAAAAGGAAGAGTTTTAAATCATGGAACCTTGCTTTTTGATTCTAAGTTAGATACATTATCCAAAGCTTTAAATGTAAAACGAGATAAAATCGAATCAAAGGGAGTAAAATCCGTATCAAGCAGAGTAACTAACATTAAACCCTATGTTAAAGATGATATTGATGTTTTACAATTTAAACAAATTTTATTAAAGAATATTTTTGAGTATTTCGATCAGCCTGTTGAAATATATGAATTGTCTGATGAAGACAGAAGAAATATCCAAAGAATGGTTGATGAAAGATACGGAACATGGGAATGGAATTTCGGAAGCTCTCCGGAATTTAACTATAAGGGTTATGGCAGATTTGAAGGCGGCAGTGTTGAGGTAAGGCTCCATGTGGTTAAGGGAATTATACAAAATTGTAAAATTTACGGGGACTTTTTCGGTAAAGGTGATGTCAAGGAGTTAGAAGAAAAGCTTATAGGAATTAAATATGATATAGATGAATCAAATAAAGCCCTGCAGGATGTATCTGTCGGTGAATATTTAGGCAGAATTTCAAAAGAAGAATTTTTAAAGTGTTTATGGTGACGGAAT
>DAIMMU010000216.1:0-3460 GCA_036720515.1 Sedimentibacter sp. | reverse complement strand
AACTGCTCTTTGTATTATTCATAAAGCTTATTTCTTTTGTAAAGTTTTCTCTTTCCTTGGATAATTCATCATTGATTTCGTTTAACTCTTCATTTTTAAGCTTCAATTCATTTATAAGCATTTCACTTTTTAAAAGCTGCTGTTCCTGTTCGCTTACTCTTTCCTGCTGCTTAGATATTTGTGAATTCAAATATTCCCGGTCATTATCCCTTGCCAGTAATTTTTCCTTGAATCTTTCCTTTTCGATTACGGCTTCCGCTGCCTTGTTTACTGCTTCTTCCTTTTCTTTGTCCGATAACTCCCTTGCTTCTTTTAAAGCTTGAATTTCTTCGCATATTTCCTTTTTGTATTCTAAAACTTCATTGGTAAGCTTCATATATTTGTCAACAATTACAAAGGATGACAGAATTAATTTGTCTATATCGTTAAAACGCTTGTTTTGATTTGCAATTATATTAATTTGATCGTTTAGAACAGATTCAATTTTTCTAACATATTCGGGACTTTCATCAGTTTTTACGTTGTACTTTTTATCACCAATTACTATTTCTATTTTATTCATCTTCAAATCCCCTTTATTTTTTGATCGTGAACATTTTTCTGAAATAATATTCAATATCTTTAATTATAATATTAAATTAAAACGCTTATAATTTCAATAGCAAATAATACATTTTCTATTAATTTTATATTTAATCAAAATACACAATTTTGTTATGGTATACTCAATCTATTCTCACTAAAATATTTGCTCATATAAAAAGGCAATCAACCGGTTATACGGAGAATGCCTTTCTTGAATTCTTCGGTACTCTATGCTTTCTTTAAACAGGCATTCGCCAATGCTTCAAATATCTTTAAAAATACGGTATATCTTTCATACATTAATTCCGGATGCCACTGTACTCCGATTATAAAGGAATGATTTACAGATTCTACCGCTTCGATTATTCCGTCTTCTGCATAAGCTGTAACCTTAAATCCTTCAGCGATATTTTTTACCGACTGATGATGGAATGAATTTACATTTAATTCATCCGCTTGTAACATATTATATAATTTTGAGTCTTTAATTATTTTTACTTTATGATGCGCATGTCCGCCTGAGGAAAAACTTGGAGAATGTCCGTTTGTGCCTTCTTTTTGAGCATAGATATCCTGATATAAAGTACCGCCCGCCGCCACGTTTATAATCTGTTCACCTCTGCAAATTCCAAGTATGGGCATATTTTTTGAAGCTGCTTTTTTAAATAATTTTATTTCAAACTCATCTCTGCTGTAATCTATTTCGTGTATTTCTTTTATGGGATCTTCTCCGAAAATAAGCGGACTTATATCGTTTCCGCCGCTGAAATAAAGTCCGTCAACTATTTTTAAATACTCATCGATTAATTCTTCCTCTCCTGTAATCGGAAGCATTAAGGGTATTGCGCCTGAAGCAGTCAACGCTTTTAAGTTACATTCGTTAATTCTCTCGTAGCTGTAACCGCAGTCATTTATAGTTTTATCAACTGTTACTCCTATTATCGGTTTCATTTTCTCCTCCACTTAATTATATCCGCAGCTATTGAGTCTGCATCTAATTTATTTTCTTTTAAAAGCTCCTCTATCGAGCCTTGTTTTATAAATTCGTCCGGCAGTGTTTTTAGCAATACATCAACATCTTTAGGTATTATTTTACAAATATTCATACCATAGGAGCTATATACGGGGGCTTCGTCAATTATTACTAATGCCTTTGTTTTATTAACGGATTTTATAATAAGCTCTTTGTCAAAAGGTTTTATGAATCTTAAATTAATAACCTCAGAGTCTATATTTTCCGTTTTTAAAATTTCCCTTACTTCCAATGCGGTTTTAACCATTCTCCCGGCTGCGGCTATGGTTATATCTTGTCCTTCTTCTGCTATGAAGCCTTTGCCTAATATTATCTCATGGGTACTGTTATTGATATTTCCATTCATGCTCCCTCTTGGATATCTGATAGCAACAGGTCCATCCGACGAAACCGCAAACTCAAGCATATTCCCGAATTCCCTGTAATCAGCAGGAGATAACACCGTCATATTAGGAATTAAGCTTAAAAACCCTTCATCAAACACTCCCTGGTGTGTTTCACCGTCATCTCCCACCAAGCCTGCTCTGTCAATTGCAAAAACAACATGAAGATTTTGAAGCGCAACATCATGGATAACCTGATCGTATGCTCTTTGCAGAAATGATGAATAAATCGCAACCACAGGAACAATGCCGCTTACCGCAAGACCTGCAGCCATTGTAACCGCATGCTGCTCCGCAATGCCGGCATCGTAAATTCTTCTTGGAAATTTTTTTGCAAAATCCGTAAGACCTGTACCGTCAGTCATAGCTGCGGTAATTGCGGCCACATTTTCATTCTTCTCTGCTATTTCACACATTTTTATACCAAAGAAATTCGAAAAGGTTTGAGAAGATTTCTTCAGTCTTTCACCGGTTTCTATGTTAAAAGAGGAAACACCGTGAAATTCGTTCGGTCTTTCTTCGGCAAACTTATAACCTTTCCCTTTTTTTGTAATAACATGCATTATTAAAGGGCCGTCAATATTTTTTGCTATTTCCAGATTCTCTATAATTTCATATATATTGTGACCATCTACAGGTCCCATGTATGTAAGTCCAAGCTCTTCAAAGAGCATCCCCGGAACTACTATTTGCTTGATGCCGTCCTTTGCTCTTTTTAAAAATGATTTAATCTTTCCGCCGACAACCGTTTTATTTAATAGTTTTTCCACATCTTTTTTTGTTGACAAATATCCTTTGGTGGTTCTGATTCTGCTTAAATAACGAGATAATCCTCCGACATTTTTTGATATGGACATTTCATTGTCGTTTAAAATTATTAAAAGCTTAGTATTACTTCTCCCCGCATCGTTTAAGGCTTCAAGAGCCATCCCTCCGGTAAGTGCACCGTCGCCTATCACCGCAACTATTTCATAGTTTTCTTTTTTTAAATCTCTTGCCCTTGCCATGCCTATTGCCGCGGAAAGAGAAGTACTGCTGTGTCCTGTATCAAAAACATCGTATATGCTTTCACTTCTTTTTGGAAATCCGCTTAAGCCATTAAACTGCCTTAATGTTGGCATTTCATTTTTTCTTCCGGTAAGAATTTTATGTATATAAGTCTGGTGTCCCACATCCCATACAATTTTGTCATCGGGAGTGTTAAAAACCCGGTGAAGTGCAACGGTAAGCTCTACCACCCCTAAGTTCGATGCAAGATGCCCTCCCGTTTTTGAAACACTTTCTATAACATATTCTCTCAATTCACCGCAAAGAATGTTTAATTCATCTTTATCCAAATGTTTAATATCCTGCGGTGTATTAATATTATCTAATAACTTCATTACAACCTCACTATGCATTGAATTTAATAAAATGCATTATTATCAATTATATTATTTTTTAACAGGTATGTCAAAGC
>DAIMMU010000019.1:4152-22357 GCA_036720515.1 Sedimentibacter sp. | reverse complement strand
AAAATAAAGGTTGTAAGGGGTGAATAAGGATGTTGGCAAGATTTTCGGTTAAAAAGCCCGTTACAATTACAATGATGATTTTGATAGTGATTGTTTTGGGGGTGGTATCCTTCAGCAAGCTGCAGATAGACTTGCTTCCTCAAATGGAGCTCCCCTATGTAATGGTTCAGACAAGTTATCAGGGGGCGGGACCTGAAGAGATAGAAAATATAATATCAAAGCCATTGGAGCAAACACTGTCCACGGTGGAAAATATTGAAGCGGTTATTTCTATTTCCAATGAAGGAAGCTCGCTCCTGCTGATGCAGTTTTCGTTTAATACTGACATGGATGAGGTAATGCTTCAAATAAGGGAAAAGGTTGATATAATTAAAAACTACCTGCCTGACGGGGCATCATCTCCCTTAGTGTTGAAGATGGACCCAAATGCGCTTCCTATAATACAATTGGCGGTTTCAAGCAAAGTGGATCTTCACACAACCCAAAGAATTGCCGAGGATGTTATATCGCCGCGCTTCGAGCGTATAGAGGGAACTGCTTCTGCCGGAGTATCAGGGGGATTGGAGCAGGAAGTTGAAATAATGCTAAAGGAAGAAATGATTAAAGGGTACAATTTAAGTTCTTCTTATATTGCCCAAATACTTCAGGCTGAAAATTTAAACATGCCGGGAGGAGCGGTAAAAAAGGGAAACAATGAATTGACCGTAAGGACAATGGGAGAATTTAAATCAATCGAAGAAATAAAAAATCTGACCATTCCGCTTACAAGAGGCGGCACAGTAAGACTGAAGGATATTGCCGATATAAGTTTAAAGGATAAGGAGCAGTCATCAATAACTAAATTGGACGGCAAGGAAGTTGTTCAGATATCTATAATGAAGCAATCAGATGCCAACACAGTTAATGTTGCGAATGCAATAAATAAAGAAATTGAAAAAATAAAAAAAGAATATCCTGATTTAAGCTTAGTCACCGTATTCAATCAGGCGGATTATATTAATTTGGCAATAGATAATCTTATAAATACGGCGGTAGTGGGCGGTATTTTAGCAATAGTAATATTGCTGATTTTCTTAAGAAGCTTTAAAACAACATTGGTTATTGCACTTTCAATACCTATTTCCATAATAACAACATTTGTTATCCTATATTTTACAAATATTACATTGAATATGATGACAATAGGAGGATTAGCTTTAGGCATAGGAATGTTAGTTGACAATTCCATAGTTGTTCTTGAAAATATATACAGAAACAGAAGCTTAGGTATGGATACGATCACTGCATCGATAGACGGAACAACTGAAGTATCAATGGCAGTTACAGCCTCTACATTAACTACAGTTGCCGTATTTATACCCATTGTTTTTACAGGAGGACTTTCTGCAATCATATTTAAGGATTTTGCGTTATCCATAGTAATTGCCTTAATGAGTTCCTTGGTTGTTGCTCTTACGTTAGTGCCCATGCTTTCGTCAAAGTTGGTTACCGTAAAAAATCTTGAATCAGAGGAAGCGCAGGAGAAAAGGCAGGGACCCTTGGTACTTTTTTATAAAAAAGTATTGGGCTTGAGCCTAAGGCACCGTCTTATAACAATATTGCTGAGTATTGCAATGTTTGCTGTAAGTGTTGCAATGGTTGTTTCTGTCGGTGCGGAATTTTTTCCCGCAACAGACGAAGGTGCGATTAATGTCAGTGTAACACTGCCTGCCGGCTCCGAAACCAAGGAAATAGATAATATATTAAAGGAAATACAAGTTTCGATAAATAATATTACCGAGATTGAATCTATATTTACTTCTGCCGGAGGCGGTGGAATTATGGGATTGGGAGGAGGTTCCGGCGGCTCAATAAATGTATTGCTGAAGGATTTGAATGAAAGGGACAGAAGCGCAAAGCAAATAAGCGACGAAATACGGGCTGTAGTGAAAGATATTCCCGGAGCTGAAATAAGTGTTTCCGAATCATCAATGATTATGATGGGCATGAGTCAGGGGGCAATCAGCATCAGCATTAAGGGTGATGATTTAGATACTTTAAAAAATATAGGAAATGATTTTAAAAAGATTATTGAAAAGGTTGAAGGAACAAGAGAAGTTGCTACAAGCTTTGAAGATGGTATACCTCAAGTGCAAATAATAGCCGACAGAGGTATTGCATCTCACTATGGCTTAACAACCGCACAAATCGGAAGAGCTGTTATAAACACTCTGTCAGGTTCTAATGTAACAAAGTACAAGGTTAACGGTGATGAAATAGATGTTGTGCTTAAAGGTGACAATATTTACGGAGAAAGTATTTCGTATTTGGAAATGCTTCCTGTGGAAACCCCTGCGGGTAGTAAAGTACCGCTGTCGGAGATTGCGGATATAAGAGTTGAAAAAGGTCCCATCAGCATAATGAGGGAAAACCAAACGAGAGTTTTAACCGTTTCCGGAAGCGTTGTGGGCAGAGATATCCGAACTGTCTCCATGGAAATACAGGAACTTCTGAAAGAATACGATATGCCTTATGGTTACGATTATATATTGGGCGGAGAAATTGAGCAGATACAGGAAACTTTTGCGGACTTAGGCTTGGTAATGCTTATGGCAATAGTCTTGGTTTATATGATTATTGCAGCACAGTTTGAATCATTGATTCAACCGCTGTCAATTATGTTTTCCGTACCCCTTGCTTTGTCCGGAGGTTTCATAGGATTGTTTATTACAGGTCTGCCTCTCAATATAATAGGTATTATCGGATTTATTATATTAGTTGGTGTTGTTGTTAATAATGCCATAGTGTTGGTTGATTATATAAATAACAGACGAAGCAGGGGAGAAGACAGAACTGCTGCAATAATGAAGGCAGGACCAATCCGTATACGTCCGATCATGATGACTGCATTGACAACCATATTAGGATTGGTACCCATGGCTTTCGGCATTGGAGAGGGAGCCGAGCTCACACAGTCTATGGGTGTTGTTGTAATCGGGGGATTATCACTTTCAACGGTATTAACTTTAATAATAGTTCCTGTTATGTATACTATATTTGACGATATTTCGGATTTTTTTAAAAAAAAGAAAAACAAAAATGAAATTGCTGAGTAAATACAGTAGGTGGAATAGGAGGCAGCATGGCTGAAAAAAATCAAAAGCGGCAGGATATATTAAATTCTGCAAGAGCCTTATTTAAGGACAAAGGGTTCCATAATGCAAAAATGGAGGATATTGCAATAGCTGCAGGTGTCGGCAAGGGCACACTGTACGAGCATTTCAAAAACAAACAGGACATATTTGATGAAGCATGCATTGAATTTGTTGATTTAATAATTGAAAATATAAGAAGTATATGCAACATGGATGAAACATTTAATGAAAAGTTGTTGATTTTATTTAATGAAAAACTTAAAATGGAAATAGAATTTGCAGATATGACAATAGATGATATTTTATCTAACAAGAACATTATATCGGAAAAAACCGTCATAACAATTATAGGGAAAATATCTGAAATGTATAGGCTGATAAGCTGCATTATAGACCAGGGCAAGGAGGAGGGTATCATTAAGAAAGACATTCAGTCAGATATTATGTCTTGCGTGATAATTGGTGCAATGAATGAATGCTTAAGGCTTAAATTGCACAATAAGGAGTTTGAAGTTAAGGAAAATGATGTAATTTTTGATTTGCTGTATAACGGATTCGCGGTTAAATAGCGATAAAAACCATCAACAAAATATAGGAGGAAAAAATGAAAAGAAAAATATCATTAATTATAGCTTTGATGCTTATATTAAGCAGTTTAACAAGTGTATGGGCAACAGAGGATTTAGAAGCTGTAGCGGAGGTAGCAGAAGAATCAGGTCCGCTTATGCTTTCATTGGATGATGCTGTTAAACTAGCAATTGAAAATGACAGAGGAATGTGGGAAATAGATGAAAAGATAGGGAAATTGCAAGACTTAAAAAGACAGGGTAAAGATGCAAAAGAATTATACGAGCTATTGTCGGAACAACCTTTATCACAGGGTGATGTTGATTATGATTATGTTTATCTTATATTATCTAAGAATAACTATTTCTCAAAAAATGCTGAATTAACAACAAAAGAATTGCATAAGGGCAGAGAGCAGCTGCTTAAAGGGATTGAAATAGATGCAGTATCATCATATTATATAGTGCTTGTTGCTGAAAAAACTATTGAAATCAATGAAGTAAATCTTAACAAGTCAAATGAGCAGCTGAGAGTAGTAAATCTGAAATTCAATAACGGTTCAGCAACAAAAGCAGAAGTTTTAAGTGCGGAAATGGCTGTACAGCAAGCTAAGACTGATTTGGATTCGGCAGTTGATGATTTAAATATTGCTAAACTTGATTTGTTGAATAAATTATGCTTACCACTTGATCAAGAAGTTGTATTAACTGATACAGAATTAACTTATGTTCCTACAACTGAATTGAATTTAGAAGAATCAATAGAAAAAGCAAAAGCAGAAAGGCTTGAAATTATTTCCGCTGAGAACAATTTAGAACTTCAAAAAATAGAAACTCATGCATACCAGGCTTACTATACATCTAACCTATGGCAAAACAAGGTCTACGGAAAGAAATTGGAAGATGCAGAGTTGAATGTACCACAAGCATACAAAGATGTTGAACTTGATGTAAGAAAGTCATATTTAAATCTTGTAAAGGCGGAAAGAAGTCTTGTGAATATGGATAAAACTGTAGAGTTAGCTAAGGAAGCTGCACGTATAAACAAGCTTCTATATGATAACGGAATGGCTACATCCCTTGATGTTTTAGAAGCAAATGCAGGATTGGCACAGGCAGAAATCGGACATTATCAGCTTTTGGCAGCATACAATATAAATAAACTCATATTTGACAATTCAAATTTAATCGGAAGTAAATAGAAAGGGACCGCATCAGCGGTCCTTTCCAAATATTTCGGATATTATTTTTAATCCGGTCAGTGCAAACCCCACATACATGTTTATTCCAAACACAAACCCTCCGAAGCCGTACAGCATTAGCTTTCTAAAATACTTTTCTCCAAAGGAATTAAACATTTGGTGGATTTTTTCAGGCTCCATTTTTTCGATTTCTTCTGCTGCAATTTTGTCAAATTCTACGGATTTCAATATTTCATCCAAGTTTCTTCGAAGACTTTCAATGCTTGAGTCAACAAATATATTAACAATATATTCTTTAGATTTGAAATCAATGAAGCTGAAATTCGAGCTTGCGGCATCATCGATTATTGAATATAAAATAGACTTTACCGTCTTCTCGGTTTCATCATTTATTAACAGATTATTTATGAACTTTTGCGCTGAATTCACAAATTCATCTTTGCGGATGAAATAATTTAAATTAACATTATTATGGTATTCTTTGTAATCTTTAATAAATGATTTTATAATCTTATCCGCATCATCATTTTTAAAAAGCAAATCCGTTATGTTTTTTATAATTTTATCCATATTATCTTTAGTTACATTACAAAAAATATCGCTGTATTTTAAATTCACAAAATCTTCAATCACAGAATTTATAAAAGAAGAAGCTTCCTTTGCCGTTTCATTCTTATTGACGGTTAAATTCAAATGCATCACTGCCGCAACTGTATTTATTTCAGCATCATATGAGTTGACAAAGCTGTCCAAATCATTCAGGTAAAAGAATTTTAAAATACTGTTCATATTTTTACTTTTTGTTTTATTGTATAATTCAACTGTTAAATTATTTATTTTATTTCCAATTTTTACTTTGTTTATGTTTAAATAATTATCAACCATTTCATTAATCTGCAGACTGTTTAGCTTAGCATATAAAGCATCAACCCGTGTCTTGTAGAATTTTTCATTTATCAAATCGGTTATAATGCTGTTTATTTCATCATTTTTTACATCCATAAACTTTGGCAGCTTATCTGTTATTATTTTAGTAATTATTTCGTCAATTATTTCGTCTCCGCCCATAAAGGAGAACATTCCTCTTTCAATGAAACCAAGGTGATTTTTAAGTTCAGCAGCAACCGTTGCGGATATACTCTTCTTGCTATCTGCGAAGCTTTCTTTAATTTTATCCGTCAAATTCTTAAGAATATGAGGCATTTTTTTATCTAAATATATTTTGACCTTACCGTCAAACAATTCTTCGAATGTCCTGCTTCTGTCAAATGATTTGTTGAATAAACTGACGGCTGCCAAGGAAGCATTATCCTTAAAGTTCTCAGATAAAATAATTTTATTTACTTTTTCTGAAATAAAAGACAGTTTTTCATCGTTTAAGCTAAATACTTCTTGTAAGCTTCTGTTTACATAACTTATATATCTGTCGTTATATTTTAAAATTTCTTTTTTAAAATTACCAGGCTGAAGATAATTTATTGTTTTATCATAAAACTTATCTGTCTGATTGTTTAAAATGCCGGCTATAAAATCACTTGAAATTAATGTTGCTATTTTTTTATCGGAGTTAATGACCGAATAAATATTGTTGCTTAAATTTTCTGTATTTTTTAATTTTCCCAAGACAAAATTGCTTATATTACCGATACTCTTGTCAGTAATTAATGATGAAAGCTTTATTTGAGAAATCCTTTCATATAAATAATTTCCAAATGCGGTTAAATTTTTCAAAACCTTGCTTTTAAGAAAGGCATAGGTGCCCCCGATTGTGCTTTCTTTGTTTTTTATTAACAAATTACTCAGCGTTGCATAATCATTTTCACTGATATTTTTTTTGAAGCTGTTTTTAATATTATTCTTATGCTTTTCAAATAATTCATTTATGCTCTTTTTGCTTAAAAGGCTGCTGTCAATGTAATGGGCAGTGCTTTTCGCAAAGTTTTTTTGGTTTTTAATTATGTAACCGAGGGAGAAATTACGGAAAAAAGGTATTTTAGACAATATTTTTATTTCCCTGTAGGGCTTAAATATCATATTAATTGCCACTACATTCGTAATATATCCTACGAAGGCATATGTTAACATGTTGGCTATATTTATTTCACCGGGGTTAATGGGAGAATTTTGAAACACAGCTAAAATTAAGCCTGCAATAACTCCTAAAACTCCGCCGAAAAACATTATGGGCTTTAATTCACGTCCAATAAAATCATTGGCAAATTTAATTAGCTCATCATCACTTAGCTTATTTAAATTATCCGAAACGATACCCTTAATTGAGCCCTTTAAAATAACATCTGTATTGCTTATTATATATTTACGTAAAGTTTCTGAACTGTTTTTTGATATACCTTCTATGGAATTTAATTTGTCCGCTGCTTCAGACAGCTTAACATCCTTTAGCTTAGCAGCTTCCTCCTTGTAATTATTATAGGCTTCCTTGATGGCAAGGTCAGTAATTTCCTTGTTTTTTAAAGTATCACCATCAATATGTATTTTTTTAATTGCTTCAGATATTACGCTTTTAATTGTTCCTTCATTTTCATTAAATTTTAATTTCAAATAACCTGCAGCTTTGTTAACGGAAAACTTTATATTATCTTCAGAAATTAAATTATATAATTTTTTTGATAATGTTGATTCAATATAATTTTCTGATTTGTTTTTTAATAAGTTACGAACTGAACATAAAGATAATATTTTTTCTGCGGAAAAATCAGGCATGGGAAAAATATCTCTAACTCGCAGCTCTGAAATATAATTTTCTAAGCTTTTAATAATTACAGCACCATTTTTATTTATGAAAGCAGTAACCATATCATAAGCTTTATCAGCACCGAAGCCATTACTTTCCGCTTCTGTGATTATTTCTCCTACGGTTATATAATTTAAACGCTCAATTATTTTTGCGCTGATATTTAAGCTTAATTTCTCAGGCTCTGTAGATTTCTTAATAAATGAAATTATTTTGTCAGCAATGCTGTATTTTTTGCTTAGATTGCTGAAATAGGTATTTTTGACGGTTGATAAAAGCTTTGCTTTGAAACCTTCCGATTCCTTTATTACCTCATCAATGGAGTCTTCAATAATCCTGTCAATTATCATACTGTTTTTTTGAACATAACTTACAGCCTTTTCGGTCACAAAGGGAATGTTATCTTCAATATATACCTTAAGATTATTCTCGAAGGCAGGGTCTAACAGGGAATATATACTTTTATTCAAGTTTCTGCAGTAGGAAAATATTGATTGGCAAAATTTATATATAATATTGCGGTCATTGCCCCCTATAGATGAAATAAAGGAATTTATTAAACTTTCACCGTTTATTTTAACTATATCTTTAATTTGTTTATCATAAAAAACATTCAGGACTTCATTAGCCGCATCATTAAGCACAGTATTTATGATTTTAGAATCAACAGCATTATCTGCAGCAATTTTCACAAGATTATAGGCAAAGCTTTCAACTGCCGAGTTTAAATTTGTGTCAAACACTTCAGAAAGCTTTAAATCCTTATTGTTTTCATACAAATATAACAAAGAATTTTCAACCGTATCGGTATTCTCAAACACATTTTTAATTGAGTTATAAACGGAATCAGTAATTTTATCCGTTTGCGACTTTGTAATAAAACAACCTATATCAAAATTACAGGCAATTAAACTAATTAAGCTCCCGATATGTTCATTTAGTATTTCTTTGACATATTTATCTGCTTTACATAATGTTGAATCAAATCCGTCAATGTTTGAAAACATGTCAGAACCAACTGTTTCATAGAGACAGCTTTCATAGAAATCATCGGTAAGCTTTTCAAATTCAACCTTGAATTCGTCGCTGTTAAAAATTTCATGAAGCTTTTCTTTGTTTATTATGTCGTTTTCAACCATTGAACTTAAATTTTCTATAAATTCATTTCGTGTTTTTTTAATAACACCGCCTATTTTTAATGGGGTATATTCCTTAAAAAGCATATTGATGGCATAGTCATTTGTTATATAACCGGAGGCGCCTCCTAAAATTGCCTGAACTATGTAATTTAATTCATTCATTGCAGTTCACCTTTCGTTAAGCTTGCAAAGATTATAGCACTTAAGATACATTTTGTAAATCGGCAAGTAATTTATATTAACAGACAGTTTATTCATACATTTCTATCTGAAAATTTTGTAATCCGTGAATTATTAGGGTTGTTTCGTTAATAATACGATTTATTAACATAATTCTTGATTTACAATACACTTTAATGTAAAATAGAATAAATAAGCACATCTATTAGGAGGAATAAAGTTAATGAAAACGTATAGCACTGACAAAATCAGAAACGTAGCCTTACTTGGCCACAGCAGCTGTGGCAAAACGACAATTACGGAAGCTCTTTTGTTCAATACTAAAGTAACAAACAGAATGGGTAAAGTTGAAGACGGAAATACTGTATCCGATTTTGATAAAGAAGAAAAAGAACGTCAAGTTTCTATTGGAACGTCTATCATACCGATTGAATACCAAGATACTAAAATTAATTTTTTAGATACTCCAGGATACTTTGACTTCGTAGGAGAAGTTTATGGAGCGCTTAAGGTTGCAGACAGCGCTGTATTAGTTATCGATGCCAGCTCTGGAGTAGAAGTAGGTACGGAGAAGTCATGGAAATACTTGGAACAAAGGAATATTCCACGAATTATCTTCGTTAATAAATTAGATAAAGAGAATATTAAATTTGACGAATTACTTGATGGTTTAAGAGATAGATTTGGCAAGAAAGTAGTTCCGTTTGCTCTTCCCATAGGCAAGGGAGAAAACACTGACGGATATATGGATATATTGAAAGGACAAAGCTATATAGATTCAAAACCGGTTGAAACATTCCCGGACACAGCAGCAAAAGCTGAAAATTTAAAGGCTATTCTAATGGAGGCTGTTGCTGAAACAGATGAAGAATTGCTGGAAAAATACTTTGAAGGCGAAGAATTTACCGACGAAGAAGTTCACAAGGGATTGAAAAAGGCAGTTCTTACAGGTGAATTGGTTCCTGTAATCGTAGGCTCGGCAATAAAAGGATTAGGTGCTGATTTCTTATTGAGCACTGTCATAGAATATTTACCAAGTGCTTCCGATTCACTTTTATCAAAAGGTGTTAAAGGTATGAACGGAAGTAAGGAAGAAACAAGAAAAGGCATACCCGCAGAACCGGTATCCGCATTCATATTTAAAACTGTTGTCGACCCCTTTGTAGGCAAAATTACATTATTTAAAGTAATGTCCGGAGCAATGAAAAAAGACTTGGATGTTTACAACGCCGACAGCTCTGAATCTGAAAGAATAGGCAGCGTTTTCTATTTAAGGGGAAAAGATCAAATAGAAACTTCCGAAGTGTTGGCAGGGGATATAGGTGCTACTTCCAAGCTGCAGTATTTTAAAACAGGAGACACTATTTCAATAAAAACAAATCCGATAGTTTATGGAGGAATTGATTTCCCTAAACCATGCTATTTTGTGGCAGTTTCAGGAAAAACGAAAGACAGCGACGAAAAAATCGGAACGGGACTTCACAGACTTAATGAGGAAGATCCGACATTCTCAATAGAACGAAACACTGAAACAAAGGAACTTGTAATAGGCGGACAAGGCAACATTCAATTAGCGGTTATTGCAAGCAAGCTTAAAAATAACTTTAAAGTCGATGTTGACCTAAATAACCCAAAGGTTGCTTACAGAGAAACAATTAAGGGTAAATCAGATGTTCAGGGTAAACATAAAAAGCAATCAGGCGGTGCAGGTCAATATGGAGACGTTCATATAAGATTTGAACCTTCACAGGAAGAATTTGAATTTACCGAAGAAATATTCGGCGGTTCAGTTCCAAGAAACTATATTCCTGCAGTAGAAAAAGGACTTAGAGAATGCCTTGATAAAGGTGTATTGGCAGGCTGCAAGGTTGTTAATGTCAAAGCCACATTGTATGACGGATCATACCATGATGTTGACTCAAACGAAATGGCATTTAAAATAGCTGCATCCTTAGCATTCAAAAAAGGTATGACTGAAGCTAAGCCTATATTGCTTGAACCGATTGCAAAAGTAGAAATTAATATTCCCGACGAGTACATGGGAGACATAATGGGAGACATGAACAAGAGAAGAGGAAGAATTTTAGGTATGGAACAGCAGGAAGACGGTAATCAATTAGTTATGGCAGAAGCTCCTATGGCAGAAATGTACACATATGCAATCGAGCTTAAATCCATGACTCAGGCGAGAGGAAGCTTTGAAATGGAATTCCTGAGATACGATGAAATGCCTGCAAACATGGCAGAAAAAGTAGTTGCCGATTACAAGGCAAAGAGCGAAAATTAAGATGCCCTAACCCCGTTTTTCAGAGTGTTTTTTCTGAAAAATGGCGGTAGGTCATTCGCACCGAGTACCCAAATTATGCGACGCAAGGAGCAAATAATTTGGTGAACGAGACTGCGAGAAGCAGTACTAAACAAAGTTTGAGCCATTAAAAAAGTCTGACCTAAGATTAAGATGATTTGAATTAATATACACCTCTTGGTAATAATACTGAGAGGTGTTTTTATATGAGATTTCTTCCACAGTAAAACTCCTTTACATTTAAGGTTAATATATGGAAAAGGGTGAAATCATATGTAGCAGACGGTCTATGAAGTTTTAAGGTCAGCTCAAAAGACGATGATCTCAACCAAATATAACTTATTAATTTAAGCCGCTAATTGACAAATACACTTTCAAGCTAAATTATGATTGGCAGAAACCGATTTAGTCATATTCTTTAAGTCCTATTAAAAAAGAACTTACAAAGCTTTAATTGGCTGGTTTTATTTTTTTAGTTGGCTGTGTATTCTATAAAAATAGTATGATACAATTCACACTAATAGTGAGGGGTACCCCTAATATTAATAAGAGTAATTTAGATGGAGGTATAAAAAATGAAAATTAATGATTTTAAACTTGAATGTTATTTTGGACGTTATGAATTTACTGCACCATATTTGCTGACTCAATCCGATTGTGAATCCATGACAACAAAAGAATTACTTTCTATGGAACCTGGTGCTGAAGAAGAATATCTAAATCAATGGTTGGGATATACTGAAACATGGGGCGATCCGGAGTTAAGAAGATTAATTGCTACATTATATAAGGATATGACAGCAGATGATGTGTTGGTTTTTCACGGTGCTCAAGAGGCTATTTTTGGGTATATGAACGTAATGCTTGGTGAAGGGGATCATATGATTGCTATGTACCCTAACTACCAGTCTGCTTTTGAAGTAGCTAATTCGGTTCCAAATTGTGAATATTCAAAGTGGTATATAAAAGATGACGGAACAAAGTGGGTAGTAGATTTTGACGAACTTGAAGCATTAATAAAACCAAATACAAAAGTAATCGCAGTCAATTCCCCCAATAATCCAACCGGGTATACTTTTACAAATGATGAAATAAAAAAGTTATGTGAAATTTGCAGGAAACATGACATTTATCTATTCTCGGACGAAGTATATAAAGGACTTGAATTAGATGGTGAGAAGAGAGAGTGGATGGCTGATCATTATGATAAATGTGCATCACTTGGCGTAATGTCCAAGGCTTACGGTCTCGCCGGACTTAGAGTAGGCTGGCTTGTATCAAAAGATCATGAAACTTTAGAAAAGGTAGTTAAATTTAAACACTATATGAGTATTTGTGATTCAGCTCCATCTGAGTTTTTATCTAAAGTTGCACTTAAGCATAGCGACGAACTATTAGAAAGAAGCACCAAAATCATTAGAAATAATTTAAAATTAGTAGATGAATTCTTTGATAGATATACTAATATATTTGAGAAAAAGCCAATAACATGTGGACCGGTTGCATATCATAAGCTCTTGATTGATATGCCTGTTAAGGAATTCTGTCAGCTTGCTGTTGATAAGAAGGGAGTACTGCTGTTACCTTCAGATATCTATGGTATGGAAGACCAATATTTTAGAATGGGATACGGACGCAAGGGTGTTCCTGAAAGTTTAGCTAAATTTGAAGAATTTTTAATTGAAGAAAAATTTGTTTAATATATATTCAATGCAAATAGGCTTACTAAATTAAGCCTATTTATGCATTTTAGGAGGAAATATGAAGACATTATTGCTTAGTATAAAAGATGTAGAAGAGGCTTTATCATTGAAAGAGGTTATCGCTGCTGTTGAAGAAGGATACATTGCATATAATGCAGGTCAAGTGCAACAACCTGAAATTGTATCAATAGAAATTCCGGAAAATAACGGTGAAACTGATATAAAATCATGTTATAATAAATTAAATGAAAGTATATCGGTTAAAATTGCTTCGGGATTTTATAATAACGGAAAAAACAACGATCTACCTACGATGATAGGTACTATACTATTATTTGACGGTAAAACCGGCGCAACACTTTGCATTATGGATGGCAGCCTGATTACAGGGATTAGAACAGGTGCGGCAGGAGCAATTTCATCAAAACTATTAGCAAGAAAAAACTCTAAGACAGTAGCAGTTTTTGGTGGCGGTGGTCAGGCAAGAATGCAAATCTATGCATTATGTCAGGTAATGGATATTCAGGAAGTAAGAGTTTACAATGGGTATCAAAAAGAACTTATTAAATATAAGTCAGACATAGAAAAAAATACTAATGTAAAGGTAATCATATGCGCAACTCCGGAAGAGGCTATGAAAAATGCTGATATAGCAATATCTACAACACCAACAAGAAAGTATATAGTAGATAAATCTTTGGTTAAACCCGGGATGCATATTGTAGCAGTAGGTGCGGATATGGCTGGGAAAAATGAATGGGATCCCGGAATATTTAAGGGAGCAAAAATCGTAAATGACAGTATTGCACAATGTGTTAGCAGAGGTGAAACCAGAAATGCAATTATATCCGGGGTAATTAAAGAAACCGATATTTATGCAGAAATAGGACAGCTTTTAACCGGAGAAAAGCCATTAAGGGAAAGTGACGATGAAATCACAATTTTTGATACTACTGGAATGGGAATTCAGGATAATGTTACAGCTGTAAAGGTATATGAAATAGCTAAGAAAAATGGTTTAGGAGAATATTTTGAATTTATTTAATTAAAAATATTAAGTAAAGCGAAACTAACATTAAAATTAATATTTAGAAATAAATAGGTGTAAAGATGAAAAAGGTTATAGTGGATTGGGTTCCGGATAAAGGATCTAAAGAACCTGTTTACCAACAAATAGTTGACTATATATCAAAGAAGATATCAAATGGAGATTGGGCAATTGGATATTATTTACCATCCGAGAGAATACTTGCTAACAAATTCGAGGTAAATAGAAGCACCGTATCGGCAGCATTGGACATTCTTAAAAGCTATGGATTAATTGACGGAAAAAGCGGTAAAGGAACTGTTATCGCAAGTAATACCTGGTCACTAATGATTTCATCAAGTGAAGCCAATTGGGGGAATTACGTTAAATCAGGATACTTTAAGGAGAACCTTCCTACAATTCAAGAAATCAATAGTATGGAGTTTAAGGAGGGTATGGTTCGATTGGGGACAGGAGAATTATCTCCCCAATTATATCCTTCGAAAATGATGAAGGATATTTTGGCAAGATTATCTCAAACTATAACATCCTTAAACTATTTAGAACCTTTAGGATTACTGGAGTTAAGAGAAATATTATCTGAAAGATTAAATGAAAAAGGTATTCAATGTAAACCATCAAATATCCTTATTACGTCAGGATCTTTGCAAGCACTGCAATTAATCTCAGTCAGTATTCTTAAACAAGGATTATCGGTATATACAGAAGCACCTTCATATATTAAATCACTGCAGGTTTTTCAATCAGCAGGAATGAGACTCATTGGCATAAATATGGATCGCGAGGGAATTCAATATTGGAAAATAGGTAGAGAAAAAAAGGACAAGGAAGATGCGATTTTATACACCATCCCATCCTTTCATAACCCAACTGGTATTGTAATGTCTGCAAAAAGAAGAAGAGAACTATTTAAGTTTTGTATAGATAATAGGCTTCCTGTCATAGAAGATGATGCATATGGCGATATTTGGTTAGAAGAGGAACCCCCTAAACCGTTAAAAAGTTTAGACGAACATGGAATGATCATTTATTTAGGGACTATATCTAAAGCTTTAGCGCCTGGACTAAGGATTGGTTGGATAGTTGGATCTGAATCAATTGTTAATCGTTTAGGCGATGTCAAAATGCAGACAGACTATGGAGCGAGCTCTGTGTCTCAATGGATATTAAAAGAATTATTATCCAACGAATACTATGAACAATATTTGAAAGAAATGAGAATTGAGTTAAAAAGCAGAAGGGATTTAATGGTATCAGCACTTGATAAATATTTTAAGGAACTGGCGGTGTGGGAAATCCCAAAGGGAGGTTTCTACATTTGGCTTATTTTAAAACGAGATGTATCCATGGAAAAATTATTTCAAGTAGCTTTAAAACAAGGAATTCTTTTGAATCCGGGCGGCATCTATGATTTTAAGAAAAACAACGCACTAAGGCTATCATTCTCGTATATAGATAAAAAAGATATTATGGATAACATCAAAAAATTATCTGATGCAGTTCGTAATTTAACAAAACCATAATAATTATTTCGTAGTTAAATAATGAAGTTGTTAAAACTGAAATATAAAATGCAATGGGTTAGGAATATTGAGATGGCAAATATGTCTTAATAAATTAAATAAGCTTTGACTAAATTACAGAGATATTAATAAGTTATATATAGTATTCTTCGTTAAAGATGGAGTTAAAATAGGATTTTCAATTTTTCTTACTTATCATTCAGAAGATGGAAAATGCTTTATCGTTGATTTTTGTATAGATGCGAAGTATAGGAACCAAGGTATCGGAAAAGAATGCTTTTATTTGCTTAAAAAAAGAGAGCTTCAAAAAGGTGCTGCTTATTTTGCCTTAAATCTTTCAAATGAGAAAAATGAACGTTTTTGGAAGTCACTTGGATTTGTAAAAAACGGCAAAGATGAATATAATAATCCGGTTTATATTTATAATCCAAATTAATAAATTAAATAATCATATGTGAAATAAGGTGGACAAATAAGGAACGGTTTCAGTATTTAAAGATTTGAACCGTTATTCCTTATCAATCAACTCTCTTCTTTCATATGAAGATTATGAAATTGTTGCTATTTTACTTTTTCAAGGATTTTTATTATGTCATTTGATTTCAACACTTTTCCAAAGGACATAACTTTTTCATCAATTACCAGTGCAGGTGTTTGCATTACACCATATGACACAATATCCTTCATATCCTGCACCTTTATTACTTCTGCATCAATACCTGTTTCCTTTAATGCCGCTTCGGTATTTTCTTTTAAAGCAGTGCAATTTTTACATCCTGAACCTAATATTTTAATTATCATGATTTTGCCTCCTGCAAACACTTATAAATTATATGAACAAAGCCCCAAAGTTATTAAATGTATATCCTATAATGATAATTCCTACAGTTACTAATCCGACAAAGATTATTAATAATTTAGGCTTGACAACCTGCTTTAGCATAATAATTGAAGGCAGAGACAATGCAGTTACTCCCATCATGAATGAAAGAGCCGTTCCCAGTCCTACACCTTTGGCAACCAATGCTTCTGCAATAGGCAATGCTCCAAATATATCAGCATACATTGGAACTCCGACTATAGTAGCTATTAAAACAGAATACCATTTATCTTTACCTAATATTGCGGCAACAGCGGCTTCCGGTATCCAATTATGTATTGCAGCTCCAATACCAACACCTATCAATATATATAACCATACTTTTTTTATGATTAATAAAACTTGCTCTACAGAGTAATTAACTCTATCTTTTCTTGCCATTTTTTCCTGTTCTATGTCAAGAGAATTGTTTCCATAAACAAATGATTCAACATACTCTTCAAGCTTTAATTTGCTAATCGTTGTTCCGCCTACTACCGCAAGTATAAGACCTACAACAACATAACCAATTGCAATTTTCCAATTGAATATACTTGCAAGCAATAATATTGAAGCCAAATCAACAAGAGGAGATGATATCAAGAATGAAAAGGTTACGCCTAAAGGTAACCCCGCACTTGTAAAACCAATAAATAACGGAATTGACGAGCATGAACAAAAAGGAGTAACGGTTCCAAGCAATGCACCTAATATATTCCCTGTAATTCCATTGAATCTTCCTAATATTTTCTTTGTTCTTTCAGGAGGAAAGTAACTTTGTATATAAGAAATTATAAAAATCAGAACCGATAAAAGTATAAATATTTTTATAACATCATATATAAAGAAGTGAATGCTTCCGCCTATTCGTTCTTGTATGCTTAATCTAAATACATTTTCTACTAAATACCTCACTAAGTTGTAAAGCCACTCCATTTTAAGCAATTGGTTGTTTAACCACTGAAAAGTATTCATTTTACTCTCCTTAAATTTCTATTCTGATCCCATATTTTGTGCTATTCCATCAATAAAGCTTTGAAGATTTTTAAAACTATCCTTGTCTATTGAGTACTTAGTCCATATGCCGTCTTTCCTGCCGTTTACCAAACCACTTTCGCATAATATCCTCATATGATACGAAAGAGTCGGTTGTGTTATATTAAATTCTTCTAAAATTTTGCATGCACATAGTTCTTCATAGGAGATCATTTCCAATATCCTCACTCGTGTCTCATCAGAAAGAGCTTTCATATATAGCGCAAAGTCAATATAATTTTTAGTCAAGTAATTTACCTCCTATTCATATAGACAACTATCTATGTGTATAAGATTATTATATATAACACATAGATAGTTGTCAATGTATTTTTCGAATTTCTGTGGGAAATTATTTAATGATTTAATGGTTTAACCCTCTTGTACGAATAGCTTGTTTTCTTATTGTTGAAACTTACTTATAGCTTGAATTTCAATATATCCTGCTTCAATATCAATAAGAATTAAAGATATAAAAATAAAAATCGGAAAAGTATTGTAGAATAATGGAATTGGCATTAAGCTTACCCTGCTTTTGCGGAAAAATAAATCGGCCTCATTTATATGCAGCCGATTTCTATATTCAATAAACAGACGTATTTCCTCTAAAATAATGAACATGACCATCATCATAGGTTGTGGTTCCCGTATACTGATGGAGATGCCCGCCGCTTACCGGAATCGCCGGTCCTGTAGCAACCGAAAATCTGTGGCTGTGCCCATTATTAAATGTTGTAGTGCCGGACATATTATGAA
>DAIMMU010000019.1:0-4052 GCA_036720515.1 Sedimentibacter sp. | reverse complement strand
AAGGTCTGAAATTCATAAAATTTTTAAATATTCACATAAAAAAGTATATTTTTTGTAAAAATAACTCTTGAATATTGTTTTCGGAGTGGTATAATTATATTAAGGTCAAAGATAGTCAAAGTCAAAGTCAGACGAGATCAAGACAAGGAAGTGATGTATTGTCAAATTTAAGTGATATTATTGAAGGTTTCTTAAAAGAGCTTATGGATGCAAACAATAACCGGACTATTGAAATTCAGAGAAATATATTGGCGCAGCAGTTTGATTGTTCTCCATCTCAAATCAATTATGTGCTGACCACCCGCTTCACCAATGACAGAGGATATGTGGTAGAAAGCAGAAGAGGCGGAGGAGGGTATATACGAATTTTTAAGGTCAGCTCTTCAACTGAGGATGAACTGAAGCGTATATTGAATGATAGTATAGGAGATAGCATAACATTAAATAAATCCATTGATTTAATTAATGCACTGTTGGAGAGAGAAGTAATAAATGAAAATGAAAAAATAATCATGCAAAGTGCTTTAAGCGAAAGAGCTCTTACGGCTGTTGCCTATGAGGGCAGGAACAAACTACGGGCTGATATTTTAAAGGAAATGATATTGGTATCAATAGAAAATGGTTAATGAAAAGGAGGAGTATTTATGCTATGCAGCGAATGCGGTAAAAATGAAGCCAATGTGCATGTAACCCATATAATAAACGGAAAAAAGACGGAAAGTCATCTGTGTGAGGAATGTGCAAAAAAGAATCAAGCAATTTTAAATTCAAACTTTTCAATGGAGAATTTGTTCTCTGCAATGCTGAACAATGCTTTTAATAATAAAACAGTGTTGCCTGCAAAAGGATGCTCAAATTGCGGCATGACATACGATGCTTTCAGAAACACAGGCAAATTCGGATGTAGCCACTGTATCGATTCATTTAAAACAAGGCTTATGCCCGTTATAAAAAATATTCAGGGATATGACAGACATGTAGGGAAAATTCCTAAAAGAGCAGGCGGAAACTACAGAGTTCAGATGGATATTGAAAGGTTGAAAAGTGATTTGAGAAATGCCGTTGAACGTGAGGAATATGAGCATGCCGCAGAGCTTAGGGACAAAATCCACGAATTGGAAAATAAAATGAAGGGGGATGAGTAATTTGGAAAATAATGATATTGTGGTAACCAGCAGAATAAGACTTGCGAGAAATTTAAAAAATTACAAATTCCCTATAAATATGACTCATGATGAATCGGATAATGTGATTAAGGAAATAAATAAAGCAATCAATACGCATGACAAAAATTATAAGTTAACATATATGAAGGATTTATCCGATGTTCAGACAAATTCATTGATTGAAAATCATATTATAAGCCCTGCCTTGGCGAAGAAAAGGGATGACGGCGCATTTCTTTTAAGTCCCGACCAAAAGGTTTCGATTATGATAAATGAGGAAGATCATATCAGAATACAAACATTGGGTGACGGATTATCCTTGAAGGAATGCTGGAATTTAAGCAATAATATCGATGACATTCTTGAAGAAAATATTGAATATGCATTCGACAGAGAATTGGGATATATTACTTCCTGTCCCACAAATATAGGAACAGGTATGAGAGCATCGGTAATGCTGCATTTGCCTGCACTGTCAATAACAAATCAAATTGACAAACTCCTTTACGGTGTTTCACAATTAGGAATTGCGGTGAGAGGAGTTTATGGAGAAGGAACAAAATCAATCGGACATTTGTATCAAGTTTCAAATCAGGGAACATTGGGGGCTTCGGAAGAAACATTAATCGATAAAATTACCCAAATTGTAATG
This sequence comes from Sedimentibacter sp., assembly GCA_036720515.1. Lineage (GTDB taxonomy): Bacteria > Bacillota > Clostridia > Tissierellales > Sedimentibacteraceae > Sedimentibacter. The sequence continues at coordinate 2,234 of DAIMMU010000019.1, read as the reverse complement.
CAAATTATTGATAAGGAAAAAAGCACAAGAGAGCATCTGATGAAAAACAATTATGATGAGTTGGAAGATGATTTTTACAGGGCTTACGGGCTGCTGACAAATGCCAGAAAAATATCGGCGGATGAAGCAATGAAGCTGTTGTCGCTTGTTAAGCTTGGAAGCGAAATGGGAATAACTCCAATGGTTAAAGGCAAGAATATATATGAGCTGATGATTTGCATTCAGCCTAACAATATTTCTACTATTGAAGGAACCGATATTTCGATAAAAGAAAGAGATAAAAAAAGAGCAGAAATAATACGACGTGAATTATTGCGTTGAAAAAGTCTATAATACGAAAAGGAGATGAAAAAATATGATGGGTGGATTAAATAATTCTGCAAGAAATGCATTGGCAATTGCTCAGGAAGAAGTAAAAAACTTCAGACAAAACGTTCTTGGCACGGAGCATATTTTATTGGGACTGATGATTGAAGAAGAAAGCATTGCAGGAAAACTGCTTAGAAATAAATTAAATGTTGATAAAGTAAGAGAAATAATAAGGAATTCAACAGGCATGGGTGATGCTATACCTGAATACATTACCGTAAGCCCAAGAAGCAAGTATATAATTGAGCTTGCCCGCCAATATGCCACACAGCTCAATATGCCCTATGTAGGCTCGGAACATATACTTTTAGGGCTTATAGACGAAGGCGAAGGCATAGGCGCACAGATTATTAAGTCGGTTGTAAGCTTAAGAGATTTAAAACATGAAGTTATACAGGCAATACAGGGCGGCGGCACAGAGTCCGAAAATCAAAATGTAAGTGATGGCTTGGCAAAACAAAGCTCAAATACGAAGACTATCGATAAATATGGAACCGACTTAAATCAGCGTGCCAAGGAAGGAAGACTTGACCCTGTTATAGGAAGAGAGGATGTAATCGAAAGGGTAATTCAAATATTATCAAGAAGAACAAAAAACAATCCGTGTTTGATTGGTGAGCCGGGTGTCGGCAAGACAGCAATTGCGGAGGGCTTGGCTCAGGAAATTATAAAGGGAAATGTTCCTGAAACACTTAAGGATAAGCGGGTCATTACATTGGATATGGCAGGAATGGTAGCAGGAGCAAAATACAGAGGCGAATTCGAGGAAAGACTAAAAAATGCCATAGATGAAATAAAGGCTGCGGGAAATATAATTTTGTTTATTGATGAAATGCATACAATAATAGGTGCAGGAGCGGCAGAAGGTGCAATTGATGCATCAAATATTTTAAAGCCGACGTTGGCAAGAGGGGAACTTCAGGTTGTTGGTGCAACTACTCTTGATGAATATAAGAAACATATTGAAAAGGATGCGGCTCTTGAAAGAAGATTTCAGCCTATAACGGTTGAAGAGCCAAGCGTCGAGGACACCATAAAAATACTTTATGGTTTAAGGGATAAATATGAGGCTCATCACAAGGTTGCAATTACCGACGAAGCGATAGATGCAGCAGCAAATCTTTCGCACAGATACATTTCTGACAGATTTTTACCGGATAAGGCAATAGACTTAATTGATGAAGCAGCTTCAAGAGTCAGATTAAAATCGTCAACGGCACCTAAAGAATTAAAGGAAATGGAAGATAAGATCAAAGAAATTGACACTGAAAAAAGAACCGCAATAAACAATCAGGATTTTGAGAAGGCGGCTTCATTAAGAGATGAAGAAAAAAGATTATCCGATGAATTGGATAAACAAAAAAAACTATGGGCTGCAAGAAATTCAAAGGATACAAAGATTGCATATGAAGATATTGCCGAAGTAGTGTCACAATGGACCGGGATTCCGGTTAAGAAGCTTCAGGGAGATGAATCTGAAAGACTTCTTAATATGGAGGAAATACTTCATAAAAGGGTAATAGGTCAGGAACCTGCGGTTGAAGCATTGGCAAAAGCAATCAGGCGCTCAAGGGTTGGCCTGAAGGATCCTAAAAAACCAATTGGTTCATTTATATTCTTAGGTCCTACGGGTGTTGGAAAAACAGAATTGTCAAAAGCCTTGGCAGAAGCTATGTTTGGCGATGAGGATGCAATGATAAGGGTTGATATGTCGGAGTACATGGAAAAGCATTCGGTTTCTAAGTTGGTGGGCTCGCCTCCGGGATATGTAGGATTCGACGACGGAGGACAGTTAACCGAAAAAATAAGGAGAAAACCATATTCGGTAATCTTGTTTGATGAAATTGAAAAGGCACATCCCGATG
>DAIMMU010000215.1:0-3520 GCA_036720515.1 Sedimentibacter sp. | reverse complement strand
CATGGCGATATGTTTCTGCTGACAAGTGTTTGCAGTGCCATTACAATATTAGAGCTTATTACAATAGGGTCAATTCCATCATGAGGATATGCGCCGTGAGTTTGAACTCCCGATACGGTGATAGTTATCATATCTGATGCCGCAAACATCTTTCCGTACCTTATGCCGATTTTACCTACTTCGATATCAGGATTAACATGAAGCCCTAAAACCGCATCAACATTAGGATTTTCCAAACAACCTTCTTTTATCATTCTTTCGGCTCCGCCAATTGTTTCTTCTGCAGGCTGAAAAAATAGTTTCACAGTGCCATTAAGATTGTTTTCCATTAATTTTAAGAGCTTTGCAAGTCCCAATAAAACTGCCGTATGAATATCATGTCCGCAAGCATGCATAACATTTTCATTAATTGATGGAAAATCAACATTGCTTTCTTCTTTTATGGGAAGTGCATCAATATCCGCTCTCACACCTATTACCTTTCTTGTTGTCTTTCCCATTATTAATGCCACGACACCGGTATCAGCAACATTCTTTTTGTATTCAATTCCGCACTTATCCAAAAATGAACAAATTGTTTCCATCGTATTAAATTCATTCTGACCAAGCTCCGGATTTTGATGGAGATACCTTCTTATTTCAATTATCTCATCAATAATTTCAGCTGCTAAATTATCTATATTCAATTAAACCTGCCTCCTTCAATAGTATTATTGCTTATATTATAGTCCCATAGCGACAGCTACTGAAACAATAACAATTTCTGCAATAAACATAATTCCGAACAACGGGATATAGAACTTCCACCATTTTTCCATGGGAATCTTAGATAATCCGCATACTATTGCCACACTTGCTGTTGGGAACAATAAATCTGCAAACGAGCTTCCAAATTGGAATGTTAGACATACAACCTCTCTTGATACACCTAACAAATCTCCAATTGGAGCCATTATTGGTATTGTTGTTGCCGCCTGTCCCGAACCTGATGGAATAAAAAAGTTTATTAACGTATGCATAACTAACATTCCGTTTGCCGCTATTATCTCCGGAAGTCCCTCTAATGAAGAGGACATAAAATAAATAATTGTATCAATAATTTTACCTTCCTGCATTACAATTAGTATAGCTCTGGCAAAACCGGTAACCAATGCTCCAAAGGTAACGCTTGAACATCCAAAAATGAATTCATTTGCAATTCTGTCTGCATTCCATCCGTCTATGATTGCAGCTAAAATTCCCATAAGAAGAAATACTCCCGTCAATTGTACAGTTCCCCATCCTTTGGTTACAGAACCCCATATTATTAATAAGAGTGAAAGAATAACCATAATCAAAATCATTCTTTGCTTTTTACTAATTTCATATTTGAGTAATTCTTCTTTATTTAAAGCAAAAGCAGTTTCTTCTCCAATCATATAACTCTTTGAAGGATCTTTTTTAATTCTTGCTCCGTAACGTAATATCCATGCAATTGCTATAACAGAAAAAACAATAAAGGATACTATTCTTATTCCCATATTAGAGTATAAAGGTAGCCCTGCGATAGCCTGTGCAACAACAACATTGTATGGATTCATTGTACCTCCCGCAAATCCCATAAATGCTCCTAAAGCAACAATTGATGCACCCCATATGGCATCATATCCCAAGGCAACACCCAGTCCGACAAACAATGGGTAGAATCCGTTAAATTCATTAAGCATACCAAATAAAGATCCGCATAATGCAAATATTAAAAAAATAAAAATAACTAATACTTTTTCTTTACCATAAAACTTTCTTAAGAGAGTACCTAATAATGCGTTAAAAGCCCCTGTTTGAATAACCAGATGAAAGGCTCCGTTAACCAAGAAAACCAACATAACTATTTCCGAAGCAGCCATTGCTCCTTTATGAAAAGAGCTTACAAAATCTATAACTCCCGTAGGATTAGCTTCAGATCTGTCAATAGTATGATAAGATCCGGGAACTACTAAATTTCTTGTAGTTCCGTTAACATCAACACTTTCATAATCAAATACTCCGGGCTGAATAACCCACGTCAAAACGGACATTAACAGGACAATAAAAAATATAATAACATATGTGTGCGGAACTTTCATTTTAAAAGCATTCTTTTTGTTCATTTTAGCCTCCAATTATGATTTTATTTATAGTTTATTTTGTTTATGCATGCTTATTTAATAACTATCATACAACACTTATATAATTCAATTCACCTCCCGGTATGGATAAATAATTATTTCTAATTATATAACATTTTCCCTCCTTTCAAATGAATCATATTTATAGCAAATATTTGTAATCCAAATATTTTTCTTTATACATGCAATTATTATGCCAATAAATAATGTCACATAGACTTGACTTGCATATGAAAAAGCTTTAACATAAATAATTGGGAAAGGATGAGTATTATGACTAAAGAGTTAGCAATTGTTACATTAAATAGTAATGTTTCAACATTTTATGAAAGTCAATTTAAATCACTTTTTGGAGATTTGATAAACATAAACTCTTATAGTGTATTTAATGATACTGTTAAAAAACTCTGTAATGCCGATGTTATTGCTGTAACTACAGATGCTTTTAAAAGCATATATGATTATGAAAAAACTATACCTGCAAGTATTCAAAGAGTTGAACTTAATGTAGAATTCACTAAGAATAATATCGAAACATTAATGAAAATACCTAAGGGAACTTGTTCCTACTTTGTAAATATCAGTGAAACAATGGTTCGTGAATGCATTGCACGATTATCGCAGCTTGGCATTAATCACATAGATTTTATACCATATTTTCCAGGGGCTAACATCACTAAAAAATGTGATTATGCAATTACGGTAGGTGAAATAAGATATGTCCCCGAATATGTAAAAAACATTATAGATCTTGGCCATCGTGTGCCTGATTCTGACACAATTGTTGAAGTTGCTCTACGGTTAAAGTTAGAACATTTATTGGAGATGGAAAATTTCAAGAATTATTTTAATTCATTAGCATCAAGCAATTACAGTTTCAATCAGCTTTTTGGCCGTTCTTTAAATATGGAGAGTCATTTTGAAATTATAATGGAAATTATTGATTCAGGAATAATTGGAGTTGACGAAAACAATATTGTATTTACATGTAACTCTAAAGCTGAAGAAATTACAGGCATTGATAAGGGGCAAATTATTGATATCCCGGCAAATTTATGCTTTCCGTTCATTCCTTTCGCCGAATGCAGATTAACAAGAAAAAAAATTACAAATAAGTTAGTTAAATTTAATTCTATCGTTATAAATGTTACTGTTAATCCCGTAATTCGAAGAAACAAATACATTGGAGCATTTGCAACCATACAGAAATTTACCGAAGAGGAAACAAAACAAAATAATTTACGCATTCAACTTCTAAATAAAGGGCATAAAGCAAAATACACTTTTGATGACATTATTGGTGAAAGCCAAGCAATTGGAAAAGCTTGTGCAATTGCTAAAAAAATGGCTAAAAGCAATTCTGTAGTTCTTAT
>DAIMMU010000214.1:0-3527 GCA_036720515.1 Sedimentibacter sp. | reverse complement strand
TGTCCAGGGGAGTATTTGGAGATGTTGTTTATGAATTTTCGTGGGAAAGTTATAAAACATTGTTGGACAGCACGTATTTTAAAGTAATAATAAAATCCATGAAGGCAGCATTTGTAACAACAGTATTATGCATACTTATAGGATACCCATTTGCATATTATATTGCCAAAAAACCAAAGGAAGTGGCATCAAAGCTTATAATGCTTATTATGATTCCCTTTTGGACAAATTCTTTAATGAGACTTAACAGTTGGCTTCTTTTATTTCAGACAAGCGGACCTGTAAATAATTTTCTTCAAAATGCCGGTTTCATTGATGTACCGATAAACTTTGTATATACGGACGGTCTTGTAATGCTTGGTATGATAACAAACATGCTTCCGTTTGCAGTGCTTCCCATGTACAGCTCAATTGAAAAATTAAGCAAGTCTCTCTTGGAGGCATCGGCGGACCTTGGGGCTTCAAGGGGTACCACATTTTTTAACATTACGCTGCCCCTTACTTTTCCGGGAATATTCTCATCAATAATTTTGGTATTTATACCTACTCTTGGTATTTATACAGTAACGGACATGCTTGGCGGTGGGAAAGTTTTGTACATAGGAAATATTATAAAAAATCAATTTGGAGCTATAAGAAACTGGCCTTTAGGAGCTGCCCTTTCCGTGCTTTTGATTGTAATAACAGGACTACTTATTTTTATATACACCAGATTTGCAAAAATAGAAGACATGGAGGTGGTATAAATGAGTATTTCTAAAAAACAAAAAAGACAAAGGCGGGAAGAATTCATTGGTGCAGTTTACTCAATAATCATATATTCAATACTTTATATCCCCGTATTTGTAATGATGATGTTTTCTTTTAACAATCAAAGGTACAACTATTATTGGAATGGTTTTACTACAATCTGGTATTCAAAATTATTTTCTAATTCCGCTTTAACTGAAAGCCTTTGGTATTCTGTTGTAATTGCTGTGTTAGCCACTGTAATTTCAGTCACCATAGGAACCATTGGAGCCTTGGGATTAAAAAAATACGAATTCAGAGGAAAGAAATTTATAAATGAAATGTTGTATATTCCCATAATAGTTCCTGAAATTGTTATGGCGGTTGCACTTCTCGTTATATTTATTAAAATAGGTCTTGCCCTTGGAATGGGAAGCATATTGATAGGCCACTGCACTTTCTGCATTCCTTATGCGGTAGTTACTATTAAGGGACGTATAAGCGGAGATGATTACAGTCTTGAAGAGGCTTCCATGGATCTTGGGGCCAATAGAATTCAAACGTTTATTAATGTTACCCTCCCGAGTATAATGCCGGGAGTAATGAGTGCAGCATTCTTGTCATTTACTTTATCTATTGATGATGTTGTAATGAGTAATATGCTTGCAGGTGCTAAGAATTCTACTTTGCCGGTTTTAATTTTATCTATGAATAAGTCAGGGGTTACACCTGATGTTAATGCACTCACCACAATCATGATTCTAATCATTGTAATAGCGATGATTTTGAATAATTTAATTAAAAATGCGTTGAAAAAACGCAAAAAAATGGAGGAAGCAATATGAAAAAATTAATTTCCATGGTATTGACCCTTGTTTTAATAATGGGGCTATTTACAGGTTGTGGAGGAACTAATACAGGTTCTGCTGAAAGCGGAAAAACAGCTCCAAGTACCGAGCTCAATATTTATATGTGGCAGCAATATATATCCGATGGTTTGATTGCTAAGTTTGAGGAAGAAAACAATGCAAAAGTAAATCTGTCATACATGAGCGATAACGCTGATGCAATTACAAAGCTTACAGCCGGCGGAGGACAAGAATACGACCTTATTATGACATGCGATGCTTATATGGAATCTCTTGTAGATGGCGGATATATTGAGAAGATTAACTTTGGCAATATACCAAATGCATCAAATATAAATGAAGCATATTGGACTGCCAAAGAATATTGCGTACCATATCTTATGAACTATATTTATGTAGTTTACAATAAGGATACAAGCCCTGTAGAAATCAAAAGCTATAATGATCTGATAAACCCTGCGTTGAAGGGGCAGATAGCTACAATAGACGGAGCAAGAAACTTATTCCCAATAGCACTTGTTGCCCTTGGATATGATCCTAACTCGACAAATGAAAGTGAAATTGCTGAAGCATATGAGTGGCTTGTTAAATACAATGAAAATGTTGTGGCATATGGAAATGCCGAGCAAAACCTTACAAACGGGACTGCATCCGTTGCATTTACATATGACGGAAATGCTTCATGGGCTATGTCTGAGCTTGGAGACAAGAATAATCTTGTAATTGCCGATTTTGAAAAGGATCCTGTACAGCTTGGTTTTGACCTATATGTAATACCAAAGGGAGCTAAGCATGTTGACCTTGCTGAGAAATTCTTAAATTACATCACCGACCCTCAGGTTATGGCTGAAAATCTTGTAGAATATCCATATTCTTGTCCAAATGACGCAGCGGTGGAAGCAGCTTCGGATGCTTACAAAAATGACCCGGCAAGAGATTTTTCCTACAAAGAAAATGTGTTTTTCCAAAAGGATGTTGGGGAAGCAATTACAATATACAATGATTATTATCAAAGATTAAAGGTTGGAGAATAATAAGTTAACTTGGAGAACTAAATAATGTTAAAATTTGATGAACAGAAACAGTTAGACAGCGTAAATGGAGCATTGGCTCTCAGAAGTGAAATAGAGTTTATTGTAGACGGAATATGTAAAAAAGGATATAAAAACATATGCTGGCTTGGTATAGGCGGCACATATGCATCATGTCTGCAAGCTGAAGTGCATATGAAGGAAAGATCAGCAATAAATTTCTTTGTTGAAAATGCCGCAGAATACCTTCTCACAGGCAATAAAAAGGTAGGAGAAGGAACAATAGTAGTTATTTCTTCTGTTACAGGAAGCACAGCTGAAATGGTTGACGGGGTAAAAAAGGTTCAGGAAGCCGGTGCCAAAGTAATTGGCTTTATTGATTACCCGGACACAAAGTTAGCTAATATGGTGGATTATCTTATTTCATATCCCAATAATGAGCAGCTTAAATTTTTTATGACAGCTGACAGATTCATGTATAATGCAGGAGAATTTGATGAGTATTATGAGCTTTATGCCGAACTTGATAATTATCTTGCCTGCGGACTCGTAGAAGTTGGAATAGCAGCAGATGAACTTGGTGAGAGAATTGCAAGAAAGCATATGAACGACAGTATACATTATTTTGTCGGTGCGGGAAATCAGTATGGTGCAACATATTCCTATGCAATGTGCTATTGGGAAGAGCAGCACTGGATAAGGACAAAATCCATCCACAGTGCAGAATTCTTCCACGGTATGTTTGAAATTATAGACAGGGATACAGCAGTCACGGTATTCATTGGAGAAGATTCTCAAAGGGCGCTCAGTGAAAGGGTTGCCAGATTCTTACCAAGAATATGTGCAAATTATAATATAATTGATACAAAGGATTACGAATTGAAGGGGATAAGTGAAA
>DAIMMU010000213.1:0-3531 GCA_036720515.1 Sedimentibacter sp. | reverse complement strand
TTTTTGACATTTATTTTTTTTGTCTAATGTAATTAAAATTTCTTTGTAATATAATAGTATTAAGAAATAGTTATTAAAAGGGAGGTTTTATTTATGAGCGAAAAAAGTATGTTTGAAAGTATGCAGTCTTATGGATTAAAAAAGGTTCTTGCATATTTAGATGCCGACCCTGATAATAATATTCCCAAAGTTTTGGACTGGGTAAAAAAGTTTGACAAAGACGGTATAGTAAATAGGCAAATAAATGCAATAGAACAGGTCTTAAAGGATAAGGACAACAATTGGTATAAGCTTGTTAAAAGTTTATATACAGATATTGATCAGTCCGTAAGAAAAAAGTTTTTCGAAAACTTTATTATCAATGCAACAATTTTGGGGGGACGGCGTCAGGAGATAGCAAGAAAACAAAATGACTGCAACATACCCTGGGCGATATTGATGGATCCTACATCCGCATGCAACTTACACTGTACAGGATGCTGGGCTGCTGACTATGGAAACAAGCTGAATATGGACTATGATACATTGGATGGCATAATTGAGCAGGGTAAAAAATTAGGAACCTATATGTACATTTATTCAGGCGGAGAACCTTTGGTTCGAAAGGATGACATTATTAAGCTCTGCGAAAAGCATAATGATTGTGCATTTTTAGCATTTACAAATTCAACGCTGATTGATGAAAAATTCGCTGATGACATGCTTCGTGTAAAAAACTTTGTGCCTGCCATAAGCGTTGAAGGCTTTGAGGAAGAAACAGACTTCAGAAGAGGCGCTGGAACTTATAAAGCGGTTGTAAGAGCAATGAAAATTTTAAAAGATAAAAAACTTCCTTTTGGCATTTCATGCTGCTATACAAGTAAAAATGCAGATGTAATCGGAAGCGAAGAATATATTGATGACATGATTGCAAAAGGAGCTAAATTTGCATGGTTTTTCACATACATGCCAGTCGGGAAGGATGCGGTACCGGAACTTTTAGCCAATGCAAAGCAGCGTGAATTCATGTATCATCAAATAAGAGAATTCAGAAATACCAAATCTATATTTACCATGGACTTTTGGAATGACGGCGAATATGTAAACGGATGTATAGCGGGAGGCAGAAACTATCTCCACATTAATGCAAACGGCGATATTGAGCCTTGCGCTTTCATACATTACTCTGATACAAACATTCATGAAAGCACCTTGCTGGAGGCGTATAAAAACCCTCTGTTTATGCAGTATAAGCAGAATCAGCCCTTTAATAAAAACCATTTAAGGCCATGTCCTTTGTTAGATAATCCGGGGCGCTTAACAAAAATGGTTGAAAAATCCGGTGCTAAATCAACGGATATGGAATGTCCGGAAAATGTTCGTGAATTGAGTGCAAAATGTTATGATGTTGCACAAAATTGGGCTCCTACCGCAGATGAATTGTGGGAAGAAAAACATGGTCTTGCATCCAATTCGGCAAAGTAATGATTGCAAATTTTTTGAACATATAATTTTCTCCAGCGCTAATAAACATTATTGTTTATTAGCGTTTTCTTTATATTATTGTCCAAAACATTTGGGATTCTTCGGGATAGGTTTTGAATAACGATAAAAATCAGTTTCTTCTTGTTAAATTTAAAAAGTTAGGTATAATTAAGTAAAAAGGAAAAAAGTAGGATTCATATGAACATAAATATACCAAAGGAAGTTGAATCTGCATTAAATATATTGCATTCAAAGGGTTTTGAAGCATATATTGTGGGAGGATGCGTAAGGGACAGCATTTTGGGCTTATCTCCCTCTGATTGGGATGTCACCACATCTGCGAAGCCTGAAGAAATAAGCTGTTGCTTTCATGGATACAGAATAATTGAGACAGGTATAAGACACGGCACGGTAACCGTAATTATAGATAAAAAGCAGATTGAAATTACAACATACAGAATTGACGGAGAGTACAGTGACAACAGGCGCCCGGATAATGTCCTGTTTACGGATAATATTGAATTTGACATAAAACGAAGGGATTTTACCATCAATGCTGTTGCCTATAACAAAAATGGGATAATTGATTTGTTCGGGGGAATTATTGATATTAAAAACAAAATTATCAGATGCGTGGGAGACCCGGATGAAAGGTTTAAAGAGGATGGATTAAGAATTCTAAGGGCGCTTCGCTTTGCTTCTGTTTTAAACTTTGATATTGAAAAAAATACATCGGAAAGCATTTATAGGAACATGAACCTTTTATATAACATTTCCTTGGAGCGTATTAACACCGAGTTTAACAAATTGATAATGGGAAGCAATTTTCAAAGAATATTTATTGACTACAGGAATGTAATTGAAATTTTCATGCCGGAGCTTAACGGCTTCTGCCATGAAGAACTGGTGTACAGATTAAATGCAATGAATTTGATAGATTCATTGATTTTAAGACTTTCAATACTTTTATACAAAGCAAGAGAACCGGATAAAATACTTACAAGATTAAAATATGATAATTTAACCATCAAGACGGTAAAACTGTTGACTTCGGCAATTGATGAAAAGATTTATCCCGAACCCGTGAATATTAAGAGATGGCTTCACAGAATTAACCAAGAAAACCTATATAATCTTATTAAAATTAAAAAAGCATTATTTAAATTTGAATGCGGAAATTTAAATAATGCTGAAAAGATTATGGATGAAATAATTGAAACAAACCAGTGTTACTGCCTAAATACATTAGCCGTCGGAGGTCAGGACCTCATTGATTTAGGCATACCTAAAGGGGAAAGTATAGGTAGAATTTTAAATGAAGTTTTAAATAAAGTTATTGAAGGAAAATTGGAAAATAGAAAAGATAGTTTAATTAATTACATAAGTTATAATCGTTACTTATAAAATTTTTGTTATAACCTTCCTAATTATTAACCATATAATGATATGAATAATGATTTATGGGAGGGTTTATGATATCTAAAAATAATATAAATGTGAATAATACAATTAGGCCAAATGATTGCATAACCTTGGGCAGAATAGCACCTGACTTTACTGCTTCATCAACCCAAGGACCGATTACATTATCACAATTTAGCGGGAAATGGGTAGTGCTTTTTTATGAACCGGGAGATTTTTATTCTACTTCCACATCAGAGCTAATAGAATTTACTCGATTATATACGGAATTTGAAAGAAGAAATGTTCAATTAATAGGAGTAACGATTGACAGTAATTTAGCCGATATAGAATGGGTATTTGATATTAATCAACATTTGGGAATATCGATACCATTTCCTGTTATTTCGGATAGAAATGCGGAAATAGCAACATTATATGATGTTGTGAGCCCTGACAGGGTTTATGAAATGAGCGTCAGGGACGTTTTTATAATAAGTCCGGGGCGATATATACTTGCAATTATTTCGTATCCGTTATCATGTGGATTGAATATATATGAAGTTTTAAGAGTAATTGATTCACTGCAAGTGACAGAAAATTACAATTTATATACCCCGTCTAATTGGATGCCGGGCAACCCATTGCTAATTCCGGTGCCTCATA
>DAIMMU010000212.1:0-3536 GCA_036720515.1 Sedimentibacter sp. | reverse complement strand
CCTCCTATTACTTGGAGTTTTGTCCTCCTTTCATCAGGATGTATCAGCCATACCCCGCTCTACCTATTCTGACAATATTTTACAATAATTTGTTTATTAATACAAGCAATAATTAAATAAAAATATTATTATTACTGTTATTATCAGAAATAAATCAAATTTATAAATTTTCTATCACATTATTCTAATACACATATTTCAATGTTTTTAAGCTGTAAGTTTTAGTTTATAATAATATGTGTTACGGTAAAGCTTACCATAAGTGAGTTTTCTATAATGTTAACTTAGAATGTGTTATTGTTTTTATGTTGAATAATTCTACATAATTTACATGCTTACAATGCTAAATCCGTCATTAATATAACTTTTCATACCTGCATGACCGTTCATATCATCTAACATAGAAAGTCCTGCATTCTTGTTCTGCTCATAAACTCCCAACACCTTTGAGCATGCAAGGCAAACACCTGCAATTAGTCTCAAACTCTTCGCCTTATTATATAAAGGATTGTTTTCCTCTTCAAAGACCGACACTAACTTAACAGACGCACCCTCAAAAATAATTTTAACCTCTTTTCCGTCTGCCGCCAAATCCAACGCATTCAACAATATATGCTGAAAACACATTTTTTCTCCCGTCATTCCGTAATATAAAACCTTATTCATTCTGATGCCTCCTCATATTTCATTATTAAACCCGTATTTACAGGAATATCGTGAAGTTCCTCTCAATTTCGGATTTTCTATAACAGTGCAAAGTGAGCACTCTCAATCGCCTTAATAATAAATCCTGTAGCCGCAGAAATTGCAAATACCAGACCTAAATACCATTCTAAAATTGAAAATTATCAATCTTTTATAAGTATCTCCATCTATCTTTTTAACTTATGAGCGGTAATAATGGTATAACTATTTGCATTAACTGTTATTTCACAATCATCTATGTTTATATACCAGTTCTTACCCCTTCTAACTATAATAGCATTGGAACTTAGTATTTTTCCGCTACACCAAGTCACTATATCGTCCATATCTAAAGAAAGGTTCTTTTTAATTCGTCCAACACCCAACTCGGTTGTATGCAACTTATCTAAGTTTTGTATTAATTCACATTTATTATCATTCATTTTTTGTCACCATGTATTCTCCATACAAATTCCAGTTTTATCTATCATAATATATAATTTTAAGTTTTGTAATATCTTTGTTTAAAGCGCGGTTCCTTTTGTGGGTATAAAAAGCCGGGACATGTCGGCACCTTCCAGTTCAAGCAATTTTACTTTTATATGAATGCCACCGGCATATCCTGTCAGGCTGCCGCTTGAACCTACAACACGATGACAGGGGATAATAATAGATATGGGATTATGCCCAACCGCACCGCCTACCGCTTGGCTTGACATTCTTATCCTGTTCATTTTTACCGCCATTTTTTTTGCAATTTCTCCGTAAGTGATAACCTCACCATAGGGTATTTCACATAAAATATTCCATACTTCCTGACGAAACTCACTTCCGTCCGGAGCTAAAGGTAATTCCGAAATACTTGGTTTTTCACCTGCAAAGTATCTGTCCAGCCACTTTTTAGCTGCATCTAATACCGGCATGCAATTGCTGTCTTTAGCATCTTCAAGTGTTACACCGTGATACTTTTGTCCCTCAATCCATAAGCCGACAAGGCTGCTCCCGTCACACGCAAGTGTAATTTTTCCTAAGGGTGACGAATATGTTGTTGAATAATGCATAATAACCTCCTTATAATGTATTCCAAAGGTTGACGGTAGCATAACTGCGCCAGGGTCGCCATGCTTCTGCCATTTCCAGTAATTCTTTTGATGTGCAGGGCTTTAATGCTTTTTTTATGCCCGCGTCTGTTTCAAGGAAAGCGTCAGTCCATTCCATAGCACGCATAGCTATATATTGTGCTGTCCAGCTTCCAATACCTCGTATAGCCATCAGTTTTTTCATTTCTTCAGCCGGCTGAGCGCATAGCTCAAAATCAATTTCCCTATGCACGAACGCTTTTGCCAGTTCATAAATAGTGTTTGACCGCGCTGCAATAATACCCAGCACACCAAAGTTTTTTTGAACGATACCGTCCATGGCTAATATATCTTCGGGTAAAGGAAAGATGTGAGTCAAGCCCTCAATCCCGGTTTGCACTGGCATTCCGTAAGCTTTGACTACCCTTGATGCTAATGTACCTGCTGCTTTCACGGATATCTGCTGTCCAAGCACTGCACGAACAGCCATTTCAAAAGCGTTGAAGCACCCCGGAACACGAGTTCCCAGGATACAAATGCCGGGTCGAATGTCATTCATTACACGGAGCGTTTCATATACCGAATCCGGATCGCAATATAAGTCAAATAAGCTCCGTATACGTGCTAATACCTGCGGCAGTACAGACAGTAAAGTTTCGCTCACGATAACGCTTAATGCATTTTTTTCAGGGTTATTGCCTACCCGTATCCAACCGTATGCATGCTTTCCGTCTGTATTTTCCAAGTGCACGGTACGCATATATTCACCGTTTTTTACAGCCTCAACTCCCGTTATTGCACGTGCTGCAAGAAAGCTCAGCATTTGCTCCCAATTATAAGGAGGACGGTAGCCCAATGCTAAAGTAATGTTGCCATTGTGTTTTTTTCCTTCAGAGATACTTTTACGCAAAGCTGTGGGTGAAAGTTTATACCGCTTTTTGAAAATGTCATTGAAACGGCGAAGGCTTCCAAAACCTGCTGTCATTGCAACCTCCAGAACCGACAAATCTGTATCCGTGAGCAAATTCTTAGCGAGAAGCAATCTGCATGTCTGCAAATATTGAACAGGCGACACATTATACTCTGCCGTAAAAACGCGCCGTAAATGTCTGTCAGTATAGCCTAACTTCCCGGCTATTTCTTCTAAACTCTGTCCGCTTCCGCAATTTTTTTCCAATGCTCTTGCCGCACGGTAAACTAAATTATTTTTTGAATCAGTTATTGAAGTACCGGGAGCGAGCTCAGGTCTGCATAAAAGACATGGGCGGTATCCGGCTTGTTCTGCCTCAGCTGCGGTAGTATAAAAAGTGCAGTTTTCAACTTTAGGTTGTCTTGCCCGGCACACAGGACGACAATATATTCCTGTGGACGATATTCCTACAAAAAAACGCCCGTCAAATCTAACGTCTTTCGCCTTAAATGCTGCATATAGGCGCCTATCATTATATATCATTAATTTTTCATCCCTTCGTTTGAGTTAAATTTAATTATATCACATTTCATATAAATATCTCGCTGTTTTCGGACATGGTTTTTATCACAGCTGACTCTGCTGTAATCAACGAAATATAAATTCCCAATGCAACGTTACAAAAGATAAAAATTATATTTATTTATAAATATTTTACAGTAATTTATTAATTAATACAAGCAATACCGCAGTCTATGTTCACCAAAATATTTGCTTCCGCTCGAACATATGGGGTTAGGGCATATCACAGTCTCCGCAAACAAATTTATTTGCTCCTTTCAGTCGCATAAATTTGGTGCTCG
>DAIMMU010000211.1:0-3557 GCA_036720515.1 Sedimentibacter sp. | reverse complement strand
ATATTTAGGCAGAATTTCAAAAGAAGAATTTTTAAAGTGTTTATGGTGACGGAATTATTAATAGCGGCAGGTCATTCGTTGCGAATGACCTGCCGTTTAGGATGGCAAATCCAATGTACGTTTAACGTGATGCGGATTTTATCATTCGTTTACTACGACTACAGGGCATGGCGCCGCCGAAATTACCTTTTGAGTCACCGAGCCTACAAAAAATCTTACAACAGGAGAGAATCCTCTTCTTCCCATAAAAATATAATCAATTTTTTCCTCTTCCGCAATTTTGATTATTTCTGCCGCAGTCCTTCCCACCAATATTTTTTGTGTTACCTTTAAATCGCCTGTATCTAAATTTCTTACAACGATTTTAAGCATTTTGGTTTCCTCTTGGATTAACTTTGCAAGCATTTCTTTTCTATTTGAAGTAAACTGCTTTTCAACCTTCATGCCGAAATATGCATACTTTTCTTCTGAAGGCATATTGATAACAGATATAAAAATCAGCTCCCCGCCGATTAATTTGCCTAATACAGCAGCCTTTTCAGCAGCTTTTACCGATGTAGGCGAACCGTCAACAGGTATTAAAATCTTTTTCATAAGAGACCTCCGATTATTGTAATAAGGTTATTAAAAACTTTATTCATGAACCACTAATACGGGACAAGTCGCATCAGATATAACACGTACTGTTTGGGAGCCGACAAAGAAACGTTTAATCTTTGAATAACCTCTTTGACCGATAACTATTAAATCATATTTGCCTGCCTCAGCTTCTTTCAGAATTTCTTCATATGCTACACCGGAAACAATCTTTTTCTTTATGGAAATGCCTGAGCCGTCTAAACTATTAATAATAGAATCCAACATTTTATTTTCGTTTTCTTTCAGTTTGTTTTTTAATTTGTTCATGTCAGGGTCTATTATAACTCCGAACTTATTGTACATATCAATATCAGGTTCAATAAAAACATGAAAAACAACAACTTCACCGTTATATTTTCTTGCAAGGTCAAAAGCATGGGCTGCAGCTTTCTGGGAAGCAGCTGAGCCATCTACGGGTACTAATATTTTTTCCATAAGCTCCTCCTTTTTAATAAAAATTAACGTTCTATTATACTTATACCTAAATCTATTTCATATAAACAAATTTATTCATAAAACAATAAAAAAATAGAACATCTTGAGACTAATGCATGTCTGTGTTATAATTTAGTATCGAAAAGTAAAAGTAGGGGGACCGCCTTCATGCAGGGTGAGTCGTTGTGGTCACACTATAAGGGAATGTCCCAATTAGGAGAAAAATGGAAATACTTAATTCATTAAATGAAAAACAAAGAGAAGCAGCTTCTCATGACAAAGGACCCATATTAGTTATTGCAGGGGCAGGCACCGGAAAAACCAGAGTTCTTACTCACCGTATAGCATATTTGATTGAATCCGGTAAGGCAATGCCCTGGGAGATTCTTGCAATAACTTTTACAAATAAAGCAGCAGATGAAATGAAGGAAAGAATCAGCCGTCTTATTGAATATTCAGTGGACAAAATGTGGATTGGCACTTTTCATTCTATTTGTGTCCGTATATTAAGAAGATATATTGACAGAATAGGTTATGATAAAAACTTTACAATTTACGACACGGATGATCAAAGAATATTAATAAGAGACTGCATTAAGGAAATGGAGTTAGACCCCAAATCGTATAACTGCAACAGTATTAAAGCATTTATAAGCAATGAAAAAAACAGCCGCAATACACCGGATAACTATATTAAAGATAATTACAGCAATTTTATAAATAGAAATAAGGGTGAAATATACGCCCTCTATGAAAAAAAGCTTAAAGTATCAAATGCGTTGGACTTTGATGATTTAATAGTAAAAACACTTAAGCTTCTTGAAACAAATGATGATGTTTTGGAGCTGTATCAGGAAAGATTTAAATATATATTGGTGGATGAATATCAGGATACAAACAATGTTCAGTATAATCTTATCAAGGTTTTAGGTAAAAAGAAAAATGAGGACAGCAATGTATTTGTAGTGGGAGATGAGGATCAGTCGATTTATGGCTGGAGGGGCGCTGATATCAGCAATATTCTTAATTTTGAAAAGGACTTTAAGGGAGCTAAAACAGTTAAGCTTGAAAAAAATTACCGCTCAACCAATATTATTTTAAGTGCCGCCAACGGTGTTATTAAAAATAACTTTCAAAGAAAAGGTAAAAACTTATATACTGAATTAAAAGAAGGAAATTTAATTCGAATACTCCAAACAGATAATGAAAAGGACGAAGCTTTTACCATAGCAGCGTTAATGAGCCAGGAGCACAGAGAAAAAAACATCGATTATTCCGAAATTTCTGTTTTGTACAGAACAAATGCCCAGTCAAGAGCCTTGGAAGAAGGATTAATAAGGGAAGGTATACCCTATAGAATAGTAGGCGGGGTAAAATTTTACGAGAGAAAAGAAATAAAGGATGTAATGGCTTACTTAAGGCTTATTTTAAATCAAAAGGATGATATAAGCTTCGACAGAATAATCAATGTTCCGAGAAGAAAATTAGGACAAAAAACAATTGACATTATTTCAAATTATGCTGAATTAAAAGGAATATCAAAATTTGAAGCATGTTTTGAATCAAACCGAATGGAACTGACTCCTTCTGCTGCAAAAAGCATTGAAAGCTTTGTGCCCATGATAGAAATGCTGATGATTAAAAAAGATGTTATGCCCTTAAGTGAATTCATAATGGATGTTATGGAAAGCACCGGACTTAAAGATATGCTTCTTCAGGATGAAACGGTGGAAGGAAGAAGCCGTGTTGAAAATATGAATGAATTTTTATCGGCAGCCAAGGATTTTGAAGAAAGATATTTAGAAAACAGCGTAGAGGATTTTTTAGCTCATATTTCTTTGTTAGCCGATATAGATAAAACCGAAGATTTAATAAAGGATTCGGTAACCCTGATGACTGTTCACAGCGCAAAGGGTCTTGAATTTGACACAGTGTTTATTTCAGGTCTTGAGGACGGAATATTCCCCATTATACGCAATGATGAAGATGATGACATTGAAGAAGAGAGAAGACTTTTCTATGTGGCAATAACAAGAGCAAAAAGAATGCTTTATATCACACATGCCAATGACAGAATGCTGTTTGGAAACCATGATGTTAAAATGAAATCAAGGTTTTTAAAGGAAATACCGGTAGAATGCATTGAAGAATCCGATCCGGTGTCTTTTGGAAACAAAAAGCTTCAAAAATTAGAATCAAATATTGAAAGAAGAAAAAACAGCTTTTTTGTTAATGCGGCATCACAAACCGGTGACAATAAACCTAAGCTCAAATCAGACGATATTATGCCCGGTGACAAGATTATGCACAAGGCATGGGGAAAAGGAACCATTGTGCAGATAAAGGGCGACGGGAAGGATAAAATAATTGTAATTGCTTTCGAAAATGGGGGCATAAAGAATCTTATCCTTGAATATGCTCCAATCGAAAAAATATAAGAGGTAATGTATGGAAGATAAACTTCTGTTAATGAAAGAAAAAAT
>DAIMMU010000210.1:0-3610 GCA_036720515.1 Sedimentibacter sp. | reverse complement strand
TAAAATATAAAATGGCTGAAGCGGAGGTACGTGCAATTGTTGAAGCTTTAAAATATTGTAACGGGAACAGGACAGAAGCGGCAAGGCTTTTAGGTGTTCACAGAACTGCATTATATAAAAAACTTGACAGCTATGGAATAGATATTAAAACTATTTAAATGTAGACAAACGTCTACAGTATGAAATTTTATAGATACTTGTCTACAAGTGTAAATTTTATGCAAATCAAACGAAAACGTATGATTATTTTTTATTTAATAAGAGAATGTAGAATTTTATCTACATTTTTTTTGTTTCCGTAAATCAATTCTTTCAATAAAATTAATATTATATTAAGAAACGTTTAAACTTCAATGTATGTATTTATAAAAAATTGTTGGCATGATTATTGCTTTATATTATTGCAGAATAATTTTCTACAATTGTTCTATAATAAAAAAGGAGGTCAGTGATGAGAGAAGTTGTTATAGTAAGTGCTGTAAGAACACCAATAGGAAGCTTCGGAGGAAGTCTCAAGGATGTATCAGCAGTTAAGCTTGGCGCTGTTGCAGCAAAAGAAGCACTTGTCAAAGCAAATGTCAAGCCAGAAATGGTTGACGAAGTTATTTTCGGTAATGTTCTCCAGGCAGGAATCGGACAAAATTTAGCAAGACAAGTATCCATAGCTGTAGGTATACCTATAGAAGTTCCTTCCATGACAATTAATAAAGTATGCGGTTCCGGATTAAAAACCGTTCAGCTTGCAGCCCAGGCAATTATGTGTGGAGAAGCCGATATCGTTTTAGCGGGCGGTGCAGAGAATATGAGCCAAGCACCGTATATTATTCCCAAGGCAAGATGGGGATTAAGAATGGGTGACGGAGCAGTTATTGATACCATGGTTGCAGACGGATTGACTGATATTTTTAATAATTATCATATGGGAATAACTGCAGAAAACATTGCAGAGCAGTGGAACATTACCAGACAGGAACAAGATGAGTTTGCGGTAAGAAGTCAAAATAGAGCAGAAGCAGCAATTAAGAGCGGAAGATTTAAGGATGAAATAGTACCGGTGGTAATACCGCAAAGAAAAGGTGACCCCATAGTAGTAGATACGGATGAATTCCCAAGATTTGGTGCTACAATAGAAAGTATGGCAAAATTAAAACCTGCTTTTAAAAAGGATGGAACCGTAACCGCAGGATCTGCATCAGGTATAAACGACGGTGCGGCAGCAGTGATTGTTATGGCTAAGGAAAAAGCAGAAGAACTTGGAATTGAACCCTTGGCAACAATTGTATCATTTGCATCTGCAGGCGTTGACCCTGCAATAATGGGATACGGACCTGTTCCCGCATCTAAGAAGGCTTTAGCGAAAGCAGATATGACTGTTGAAGATATAGACTTAGCAGAAGCCAATGAAGCTTTTGCATCCCAATCCTTGGCTGTGGTAAAAGATTTAGGATTAGACCCCGAAAAAACAAATGTAAACGGTGGAGCTATTGCATTAGGACACCCGATAGGATGCTCAGGAACAAGAATTCTTGTTACTTTAATCCATGAAATGATAAAAAGAGATGCCCATACAGGTTTGGCAACATTATGTATAGGCGGAGGGCAAGGTACGACACTAATTGTTAAAAGATAATCAAAGTAAAATGACTGTGAAAAGATTATAAGGAGGGCTTATATTGAACAAGGTAATTTCTGTGAATGAAGCTGTTGATATGATTCATGATGGCATGACTATCATGGTTGGCGGTTTTTTAGGATGTAAAAACCCATTCAAGATAGTTGATGCTATCGTTGAAAAAGGCGTTAAGGATATTACTTTAATTGCAAACGATACATCCTTTCCCGAAGTAGGTATCGGGAAGCTTATCGTTAACAAACAAGTAAAAAAATTAATTGCTTCCCACGTAGGAACAAATAAAGAAACCGGAAATCAAATGAATTCCGGCGAAATGCAGGTTGAATTAGTACCGCAGGGTACTTTGGCTGAAAGAATCAGAGCTGCTGGTGCGGGACTTGGCGGAGTTTTAACACCGACAGGCTTAGGTACCATAGTAGCGGAAGGAAAAACGATTGTAGAAGTAGACGGAAAGGATTACCTTTTGGAAAAACCTTTAAAAGCTGATATTGCTTTAATAGTAGGAGCTAAGGTTGATAAAAAAGGCAATGTAAGATATGCAAAAGCAACAAGAAACTTCAATCCGTTAATGGCAACAGCTGCTGATATTGTTATTGTTGAAGCAGATGAAATTGTTGAAGCAGGCGGAATAGATCCAGATGATGTCATGACTCCGGGAATATTTATAGATTATATAGTAGGAGGTAATGAATAATGGATGATAAAAATTACATTGCTAAAAGAGTCTCAAAAGAATTAAAAGACGGCGACGTTGTAAATTTGGGAATAGGATTACCTACATTAGTATCAAACTATATACCTGAAGACATTGAAATTACTTTGCAGTCCGAAAATGGATTTTTAGGAATGGGACCTGCCGTAGAGCCCGGAAAGGAAGATCCGTACTTGGTAAATGCAGGCGGAATTCATGTTACGATTAATCCAGGCGGAGCTTTCTTTGACAGTGCTGAGTCTTTCTTGATAATCAGGGGCGGACATGTAGATGCGACGGTTTTAGGTGCATTGGAAGTTGATGAAAAAGGCAATCTTGCAAACTGGATGGTGCCGGGCAAAATGGTTCCCGGAATGGGAGGAGCAATGGACCTTGTTACAGGAGCTAAGAAGGTTATTGTCGCCATGAACCATACGGCAAAAGGAAGCCATAAAATTTTAAAGGAATGTACATTGCCGTTGACAGCAGTAAATGCGGTTGACCTGATAATTACTGAAATGGGTGTTATGGAAGTGACGGACAAGGGTTTGGTTTTAACTGAAATAAATCCGGCTTTCACAGTTGAAGATGTACAAAATGCTACCGGAGCAACTTTAGTAATTTCAGAAAATTTAATAAAAATGGAACCACAGAATTAAATTAAAATATGGAGGATTTAAAATGTTAAAAGACAAAGTATGTATTGTAACTGGAGCAGCAAGCGGTATTGGTTTAGCAATTGCTGAGGCTTTCGCAAATGACGGGGCAAAGGTAGTTATGGCGGATGTAAACGAAGCTAAATTACAGGAAGAAGCTGCAAGAATCGGTGCTGTATACTTTAAAGGAGATTTAAGTAAACAGGAAGATTGTAAAGGTTTAGTTGAATTTACGGTTGAGAAATATTCAAAGGTTGACGTATTGGCAAATGTTGCAGGTATTCAAACAGTTTGTCCGATTGAAGACTTCCCAGAAGATAAATGGAACTTTATGATGAATTTAATGCTTACAGCTCCGTTCTTATTAACAAAATATTGCTGGCCATATATGAAGGAACAAGGCTGGGGAAGAATAATCAACATGGGCTCAATTCACGGGCTTATTGCTTCTGAATTTAAGGTAGCTTATATTTCAGCAAAACATGGCCTCGGCGGTTTGACAAGAACATCGGCGGTAGAAGGCGGAAAATACGGTATTACATGCAATATGATTTGTCCGTCATATGTTAGAACACCATTGGTTGACAAACAAATTGCAGATCAGGCTAAAACTCACGGAATACCTGAAGA
>DAIMMU010000018.1:0-23274 GCA_036720515.1 Sedimentibacter sp. | reverse complement strand
CAAAAAACAGCAATTTATAATGATATTTAAAAAAGTTTATTCCTCATCGCTGTGTTTATATAATTAATATAGAATTTTGTACTGCATGAATGTATAATATAATTTATACTAATTTGTAGGGGGATAATTGTATGATATTAGATGAAAAAAAGGTTACATTAAAAAACGGTGAAATTTGTACATTAAGAAGTCCGGGAGCTCAAGATGCGGAAAGGTTGCTGCAATATTTAAGGATGACGGCAGTGGAGACGGATTTTTTGCTTCGTTATCCTGAAGAAGTAACAATGACAATCGAAGAAGAAATAAACTTTCTTAATTCAATGAGGGAAAATCCAAGAGGTATTATGATATGCGCATTCATTGACGATAAGCTTGTTGCAAGTTCAAATTTAATGGCTATTGGAGAGCGTTATAAAATTTCTCACAGGGCTTCCTTCGGAATAGCGGTTCTTAAGGAAGCATGGCACTTAGGAATCGGAAAAGCATTGATAACCGAAATATTAAGGTTTGCCGAAGATACAGGCTTTGAATTGGTTGAGCTTGAGGTTGCAAGCACAAATTATAATGCAATTAAGCTTTATGAGAAATTTGGATTTAAAATATACGGTACAAGAGAAGATGGTTTTAAATTTAAAGACGGAACATATTGTGATGAGCATTTGATGTTGAAGAGAATAAAATAGTCACTCGGCACGCTGGGCATGCCGGGGACGGACCTTGGAATTCCCGAATCGGCCAAATGTGCAGCTCTGTGGATGTCATTTTAAAGTCCGTCTCCAGAATTCTGTAAGATATCTTAACGGAAATCTAATACAATTTTATTCTTTATTTAAGAAACTTTTAATATATTAAATACATAATAATATACAGGTATTGCATATAATAGATATTTGAAGTAATATTGATAACGTAAGAAGAAGGTGTATTTATATGGCGGATATATTGATATTAAGTGCATCATATGGAATGGGGCACAATAGTGTTTCAAAAGCTTTAAAGGAGCAAATTGAAGCTGAGTATAAACAAGTAAAAGTTGTTATTGCGGATATTATGGAAATAGTAAATCCAAAGGTGAAAAATCTAAGTTCAAAGATGTACTCTGAACTGACCGAAAGTTATCCAATAGTTTATAATGCACTATATGGCATAAAAGTAAATTACAAAAATAATATAATAGATAATATTTTTGGCAGCATATATTATAAGAGATTTTACGAATATATGGCAATTGAAAAACCAAAGCTTATAATCAGCACATTTCCATTATGCTCATGCATAGTTGCAAAGATAAAAGAAGAATATAATGATGATGTTAATTTAATTACAGTTATCACTGATGTAGTAGACAGCTGGGAATGGATTTATAAAGAAACAAATAAATATTTAGTTCCTACGAATGAAATAAAAAACAGGCTGATTGCTAAGGGAGTAGATAAGGATATTATAATTGTAACCGGTATACCTGTAAAAAAAGAATTTCTCGAAAAAGATATAAATATTACTGTTAATGATAAAAATACAATTTTAATTGTATTGAGCGGAATCGATAGTATTTCAAGAGATCTGCTTTCTAAACTTGATAATAACACAAACTATAAAATAAAAATTGTTACGGGCAGAAATGAAAAACTTTACAAGAAGATAACTGATTTCAAATACTCCAATTTAGAAGTTTATGGATATGTGAATAATTTAGATCAGATGATGGATGAATCGGTTTATATTATTACAAAACCGGGAGGAGTAACAATATTTGAAGCAATTAATAAAGAGCTGCCGTTAATTGTGTTAAATTCAAATATTGGTCAAGAAAAAGGAAATATCGAATTTATAAAACAAAATAAAATAGGTGTTATTATTGAAGAGCTTGATAATGTGCCATATATATTGGATTATTATCATAACAATCCGGCAATTACCAATTTTTACAATAAGAATATTAAAAGAATAAAAAGGACATTGAATTATAACAGGCTGTTTATTGACGCGGTCATCAATGAGGTAATATAAATGAATTTCAGAAAATTTAAAAAAGCTTTCGGAATAGCATTTATCGTTTTTTCGGCATTAATAATGTTGGTTATATTGTATAAAAACGATGATTTGTTTAATTTGTTCAAAATAGTAAAAAGTATAAATACAAATTACATTATAATTGCATTAGCATTTATTTTTGTATTTTGGTTTTTGGAAGCTGCAATGATTTATTCGTTGATAATAAAATTTACCGATAACAAAAGAAATATAAAAACTTTTTGGCTTGCGGTGAAAGTTACTATGATTGGACAATATTATAGCAATATTACACCATTAGCTACAGGGGGGCAACCGGTTCAATTATATATTCTGAAAGATGGTGACATTTCTTTAAGCAATGGAACAGCAATTCTTATAAGTAAATTTTTATTTTTTCAAATAGGTGTGACAATTTATTCATTTTGCCTTGCTGTTTATAAAATGAAGCTTTTAGCTTATTATAACAGCAGTGCTTCGGTTTTTATCATTACAGGATTAACATTAAATATGGTTATGCTCAGTACAATTGTACTAATAGCTTTTAATCAGCAAATTTTATTAAAATTATGTGAGGTTTTCTTAAATGCATTATTTAAAATTCATGTTATTAAAGATGTAAAAAAACTAATGAATAAAACTGAAAAGTTCATATCGGAATATAAATGCAGCATCGGTAAATTAAAAGAAGATTATTGTTTTACAATCAAAATGTATTTAATAACATTTATACAGCTTACAGTATTTTTCAGCACCACATTTTTTGTTTACAAATCATTTAACTTAAATGAATCCAATATACTTGATATAATATGCTTGCAGTCATTTTTATACATGGCGGTGTCTTTTATACCTACCCCGGGAACTGCAGGTGCAAGTGAAGTCGGATTTATTTTATTGTTGGGACATTTGTTCCCACCTAATATAATTTCAACCGCAATGTTGCTATGGAGAGGAATAAGCTTTTATTTCAGCTTAATATTTAGTGGCATATTTTCATTTGCAGTAACCGCATTTGGTAAGAAAAAATTATTAATCAGTCAATGAAATAAACGCATAAGAAATTCATCTCACGGCAAATCATTTCTCTGCCGCATGCAGGTTTCATTAATCAATTATGATGAAATGTATGGCAAAATCACTTTAGGTTAAATATTCCTTGAACGGCATTAATGGGTCATTAAATGCAATATTTTAATGATTCCTTTTATGTTTGGCTCACTGATACTTTCTATCAAATTATTGCATTTCCATGAAAATTCTCATCACTACAAACAATGCTGTAAAAAATTCCCATAGGTTTCAATAAAGATTTTTAATTGACATGAAAAATTGATTATGTTAACATTATTGTTATGAGTTATCATGATAATGATAATATCATGCGAAAACATTTAACACGAGGTAGAATTATGACGAAAATTCGTCCTATATCAGATTTAAGAAATCATTTTGCAGAAATATCAAAGCTTGTTCATGAAGCCTTTGAGCCTGTTTTTTTAACAAAGAACGGTCATGGCGACATGATTGTTATGAGTATGGAATACTTTGAAATGCTAAAGCATGAAAGCGAAATGTACCATAGGCTCAAGGAAAGATTAGGAAAAGATGAAGAATAAAAATAAAATTGATTATAGCAGTTTATCCTTACTCAGCCATATGGGTTACTCTGTACTTATACCTATATTCTTAGGCCTTTTCATAGGAGGCTTAATAGATGAAAAGGCAGGAACCGGTGGAATCTTTAGGATAATATTTATTGTTATAGGCTCGGCTGCCGGGATTTTGAATATCTTTAAAATTTCTGACAAGTATATTAAAAGGAAGTGACCTTGTGAACAAGGATTTATTATTCAAAATAAGTAAGTCAGTTGTTCTGGTGAGTTTCTTAATCATTGGTTTAATGGCTTTATTATTTAAAGAATCCAAGGCGCTTATTATGGGCTACATATTTGGAGCATTGATGAGCATTTTATCACTTTATTTGATAAATGATTCTATAAATAAATTCGTTGACATGGAGCCGGCAAGAGCTGTAAGAAATGCCCGCAAAGGCTACTTCATTAGATTCATAATTTATGCGGCAGTATTAATAGTTTCTGCTTTAGCAGATTACTTAAATATATTTACGGCTCTTTTGGGACTAACTATGGTCAAAAATTGTATTTTATTATTAGGTTTTATCGATAAGGATTTCTACAAAAAATGATAAGGAGGTTTTAATGGAGATTGCAATTATTTTAAAAGGTAATGAAATAATCATTCCGGATACTGTTATAAGCTTATTAATAATAGCAATATTCTTAATAGTCTTTGCTTTAATAGTCAATTTAAAAGTAAAGAAAGCAGAAGTTGAAAAAGCTCCCGGTGGTCTTTTAAATATAATGGAACTTTTTATTGAAACAATTGATGGGATGGTAAAAGATAACATTGGTGAAAAATACATTTCAATGTCACCTTTTATGTTGACATTGATTACTTTTATAGGGCTCAGTAATATATCTGGTTTATTCGGTCTTACACCTCCCACATCGGATTACGGGATTACTCTTACATTAGCATTAACCGTGTTTTTAATTGCCCAAATTTCTCATATAATATCAGTAGGCGGATTTTTTAAATATTTAAGAAGCTTTACAAAGCCATATATTCTAATGACTCCTATAAATATTATATCTGAAATTGCGAATCCGATTTCCATGTCTTTCAGGCTTTTTGGTAATGTTTTGAGCGGTATTTTAATTACAGGATTGCTGTATGGAGCTTTAGGGTATTTTGCTCCCTTAGTTACACCGCTTCATCTATATTTTGATATTTTCGTAGGTTTGCTGCAAGCCTTTATATTTACTATGTTAGCAATGATATTTATAGGCTCGGCAACAAGTTAGTATAAAATTATTCAATCAGGAGGAAATTATGTTACAAGGTATTTCAAGTGAAGCATTCGTAATGGGATGCTCAGCTATAGGTGCGAGCATAGCAATGCTTGCAGGTATGGGAGGAGCATTAGGTCAGGGTTATGCAGCAGGTAAGGCTTGTGAAGCAGTAGGCAGACAGCCTGAAGCGCAAGGAGAAATTACCAAAACAATGGTTTTGGGTATGGCTATAACAGAAACAAACGCTATTTATGGTTTGGTAATAGCTATAATTTTGCTCTTTGTTCAGCCGCTAATGGCGGTACTATAGAATTTCGCTAAGTGCGGTGAATAAGAATCTCATAAATACAAAAATGAGATTCTTAAATTAATTTTAGAGAGGTGTCTGATGGATATTCAAGTAAGGGTGATACCTGAATTACAAACAATGATTGTTACTGCAATCGTACTATTTTTATTATATTTGATATTCAGAAAATTTTTATATAAGCCCGTATCAAGATATATGCAAAACCGAAGCAGCTTAATACAGTCGGAAATCGATGATGCTAAAGCTTTAAAGCAGGAAGCAAAGTTTATTAAGGAAAACCAAGAAAAGATAATAAACGAAGCTCACATGGAAAGTAAAAAAATAATTGAAGATGCCAAAAAAATCAGTGATGAAATAAAAGATAATATTATATCGGAAGCAAAAAAGGAAGCGAAAGAAATTATAATAAAGGCAGAAAAGGAAGCTGAAAAACAAAAGGCAGAAGCATTGGAGGAAATGAAAAATCAATCTGTTGATTTAGCTGTTTTAATTGCGTCCAAAATAATGGAGGAACAGCTCAATATAGACAAGCAGAATTTACTTATAGATAAATTCGTTGAGGAGGTAGGTGCTTCTCGATGGTAGGTAAAAATATAAAGTATGATATTTCTTTAATAAATGATTTATCATTAATCGATGCAAGTATAAAGCTAAACTTAAACGCACCTCAGGAATTAAATCAAATAAAGGAGCTTTTTCAGAAGGAAACTGAATTAGTAGGCATATTGACAAATCCGGAAATAAAGCAGAAGGAAAAGGATGATTTAATAGATAATATTTTTAAAAATAATATATCCGATGAAATGGTCGCATTAATTAAGAAAATATTTATCAAGTACAGCAATATAGTGACTGTTACAGCAACTACCGCAGTTCCGATGAAAAAGGATACTCAAGACAAGCTTAAAGATATTATAAGCAAAAAATTGAGTAAGGATGTTATATTCGAAAATGAAATAGATGAAAGTATAATAGGCGGAGTTCTCTTAAGAGCAGGAGACAAGGTTTTTGACGGTACAATTAAAAGCGAGCTTAAATCTGTTGAAAAACAATTAAAATATGTACAAATATGAATAGGAGCATTAATATGCAGCTTACAACAACGGATATTAGTATATTAATAAAGGAACAGTTAAAAAAATACGAAAAAAAGATAGATTTAATAGGAACAGGAAAAATTCTTCAGGTTGGCGATGGGATTGCACGTGTAGATGGTTTGGAAGGATGCATGTCAGGCGAGCTGTTGGAATTTCCGGGCAATATATACGGAATGGCATTAAATTTAGAGTCTGACAATGTAGGAGCAGTTTTGCTCGGCAGTGACAGAAATATAAAAGAAGGCGACATTGTCAAAAGAACAGGAAGAATAATAGAAGTGCCTGTTGGCGAAGCGCTTATAGGAAGAGTAGTAAATTCTTTAGGTCAGCCTATAGATGGCAAGGAGCATATATCCGCCAAGAAGTTCAGACCTATTGAAAGCAAGGCTCCAGGTGTTATTGACAGAAAATCGGTAGATCAGCCTATACAGACAGGTATAAAAGCAATAGATTCGATGTTTCCCATAGGAAGGGGACAAAGAGAGCTTATTATAGGCGACAGGCAGACAGGCAAGACGGCTATTGCAATTGATACTATAATTAACCAGAAGAAGGAAGATATAATTTGCATATATGTTGCTATCGGGCAAAAAATTTCTACGGTTGCGCAAATAGTTGATATTTTGCAAAAAAATGATGCCATGGAATATACTATAGTAGTTTCCGCATCAGCCGGTGAGCCGGCTTCTCTTCAGTATATAGCCCCTTATGCGGGTGTTGCCATGGCGGAAGAGTTTATGTATCAGGGCAGGGATGTCTTGATTATATATGATGATTTATCAAAACATGCGGTTGCCTACAGAACCTTATCCTTGCTCTTGAAAAGATCACCCGGAAGAGAAGCTTATCCCGGGGATGTGTTTTATCTTCATTCGAGATTATTGGAAAGAGCGGCAAAGTTAAGCAAAATAAACGGAGGCGGCTCCATTACGGCATTACCTATTATCGAAACACAGGATGGAGACATATCTGCATATATACCCACAAATGTTATTTCAATTACAGATGGTCAGTTATTTTTGGAAACAGATTTGTTTTTTGCGGGACAGAGGCCTGCTATTAATACTGGCTTGTCAGTTTCCAGAGTTGGCAGTGCAGCTCAGATTAAAGCAATGAAAAGAGTTGCCGGCAAATTAAAGCTTGAACTGGCACAGTTCAGAGAATTGGAAGCATTTACGCAATTCGGCGCGGAACTTGATAAGGACACAAAGGAGAGGCTGGATATGGGAGTAAGAATAATGGAGCTTTTAAAGCAGCCTCAATATAAAACTATGAAGGTAGAGCATCAGGTAGTGTTATTTTACGCTGCAATAAACAAACATCTTTTGGATATACCGGTAGAAGAAATAACTAAATTTGAAAAGGAATTTTTAGAATATATGGATTCAAGCTATCCTCAAATTTTGCACGAAATTTATTCTACAAAGGAATTATCCGGAGATACTGAAGAAAAAATTATCAAGGCTATTAATGACTTTAAGAAAATATTCAGTTATTAGCAGGGGGTGAATTATGGCAAAATCCATCCGTGATATTAAAAGAAGAATAAGAAGTATTAACGGAACAATGAAAATAACAAGTGCCATGGAGTTGGTTTCTTCGGCTAAGTTGGTTAAAGCAAGAGAAAGATTAATAAGGACAAGACCCTATTACTCTACTGTTCACAGAAATTTTAAAGAAACTTGTTCAGCTTTAAATAAAACAGAGCATCCCTTATTAAAAGAGAGAGAAATACACAGCTCCTTGTACATTATCATATCAGATGACAGAGGGCTTGCAGGAGGATATAACAACAACATTGCAAGACTTGTTGAAGATGAAATAAAAAAAACGGGAAATAGGGCTGATTTAATATTAATAGGCTCCAAGGCAATAGATTATTTCCAAAAAGAAAAATATAAAATTGTTGAGAAGTTTACCGGAATTACGGAAGAGCCTGATTTTAAGGATGCGGAAACAATTTCATACAAAGCACTGGACTTGTATGAAAATAACTGGGTTGATGAGATAAAGGTTGCATTTACAAGGTTTATAAATAATATGCATCAGGAGCCGACAATTATGCGAATACTGCCTGCGGAGCTGCCGGAGACATCGTATACCGAAAAACAGCTTATTGAGTTTGAACCGTCTCCCGGAGCAGTTCTTGATTATCTGATACCAAAGTATGTTGCCGGCAGTATATACGGTGCTTTGGTGGAGGCATCATGCAGCGAACAGGCTGCGAGAACAAATGCAATGGGAATTGCAACGGAAAATGCCAAGGAAATGATTGAAGAATTGATAATTACTTACAACAGGGCGAGACAGACGGCAATCACAACTGAAATTACGGAGATTGTTTCGGGCTCTGAGGTTCTTAATACATGAGAGGTAGTAATATGAGTGAAAATAAAGGCAAAATTGTTCAAATAATAGGTCCCATTGTTGATGTTCAATTTCCGGCAGACATACCTAATTTGCTGAATGCGGTTGAAATCATTAACAATGATGAAAGAATAGTTTTTGAGGTTGCTCAGCATTTAGGAGATAATACGGTGAGATGTGTTTCCATGAGCTCAACCGACGGGTTGGTAAGAGGAATGGAGTGTACCGATACCGGCAATCCAATTACGGTACCTGTAGGCAGAGAAACGCTGGGAAGATTGTTTAATGTTTTGGGAGAAAATATAGACGGCAGGGAGCAGGTCAAAACTGAAACTGCTGCATCAATACACAGACCGGCACCTACATTCGTGGAGCAGGACACATCAAATGAAATTTTGGAAACAGGAATAAAGGTTGTAGATTTAATTGCTCCTTATGCAAAAGGCGGAAAAGTGGGTTTATTTGGAGGAGCAGGAGTCGGAAAAACAGTTCTTATTCAGGAGCTTATAAACAATATAGCGACTCAGCACGGAGGTCTGTCTGTTTTTGCAGGCGTGGGAGAAAGATCAAGAGAAGGAAATGATTTATATTATGAAATGATTGAATCCGGTGTTATCGATAAAACCTCGTTGGTTTTCGGACAAATGAATGAGCCGCCGGGAGCAAGAATGAGAGTTGCCCTGACAGGTCTTACTATGGCTGAATATTTCAGGGATAGAGAAGGTCAGGATGTTTTGCTGTTCATAGATAATATATTCAGGTTTACTCAGGCAGGCTCGGAGGTATCTGCTCTTTTGGGAAGAATGCCAAGTGCCGTAGGCTATCAGCCGACATTGGCCGCAGAAATGGGTCAGCTTCAGGAAAGGATTACTTCCACCAAGAAGGGCTCAATAACTTCGGTTCAGGCAGTATATGTTCCTGCCGATGATTTGACAGACCCGGCTCCGGCAACTACATTTGCCCATTTGGATGCTACTACCGTTTTGTCACGAAGTATATCGGAATTGGGAATTTATCCTGCGGTTGATCCTTTGGACTCAACCTCAAGAGTATTAGATCCGAATATTGTTGGAGAAGAACATTACCGGGTAGCGAGAGACGTTCAGGAAATACTCCAAAAATATAAGGATTTGCAGGATATTATATCCATTTTGGGAATGGATGAATTGTCTGCAGAAGACAAATTAACCGTTAATCGGGCGCGTAAGGTTCAGAGGTTCTTATCACAGCCATTTAATGTCGCGGAAGGATTTACAGGTATTGAGGGAAGATATGTACCGATAAGGGAAACCGTACGAGGATTTAAGGAAATACTTGAAGGAAGGCATGATGATATACCTGAAGCAGCCTTTTTTATGGCGGGCAGCATAGATGATGTTATTTCAAACAAAAAAGCTATGGAGGAATAGATGAGTAATTTTAATTTAACTATTGTAACTCCGGAAAGATGTTTTTTTACAGATGAAGTAGATATGGTCGTTGTGAATGCTGTAAAAGGAGAAATGGCTGTATTAAAAAACAGAGCTCCCATAATTACACCGTTAAAAACAGGGAAAATAAGAATTTTCAACAATGGTGAAGAAAGGGTGGCTGCCGTTGTGGACGGCTATATAAATGTGGGTCGATACAGCACAATAGTTGTAACCAATGCAGCGGAATGGCCTGAAGAAATTGATGTGGAAAGAGCTTTGGAAGCAAAAAGAAGGGCAGAGGAAACTTTAAAAAGAGATAAGGGCAAGGATGTCATACAGGCACAATTAGCGTTAAGACGTGCATTGAACCGTATTGAAATAGCTAAAATGAGTAAATATAATGATTGAAAAAAATGGAGCATACCTATGGGCGGTGGCTCCATTTTTGAATTTTAAAAATATAGCTTGACACATAATACTATGCAATGTATAATATGATTAATTAAGAAATATAAGGAGTTAAGATGGATATTCAATTAAAGAAAGGTCTTCTTGAAAACTGCGTATTGGCTGTACTAAATAAAGAGGATTCATATGGGTATCAGGTTGTTAAGGACATTTCGCCCCATATAAAAATTTCAGAATCCACATTGTATCCAATACTTAAGCGTCTTGAAGGAAATGAGCTGCTTTCGGTTTATTCTGTTGAGCACAACGGGCGGCTTAGAAAGTATTATAAAATAACCGATGAAGGAAAAAAGAAGCTAAAATCATTTCAAGAAGAGTGGATGGAAGTAATGGGCGTTTATAATTTTATTGTTTCAAAAATTTAAAATAATAAGGCGAGAAGGTGCAGGAGATGGGAAAAGAAAAAAATTTGACGGTGTTGAAGTAAATGAAAATATTGATTTAAAAAGTACAAATTCCAGTATAAAGGGAAGAATAATCGGCTTAATG
The DNA here is from genome assembly GCA_036720515.1 of Sedimentibacter sp. GTDB lineage: Bacteria > Bacillota > Clostridia > Tissierellales > Sedimentibacteraceae > Sedimentibacter. Next base: position 12,242 of record DAIMMU010000018.1, on the reverse strand, counting down.
ACAGAATTTAACATAATCAGCAAGACAATCAATGGGAAAAACAATCTTCCAAGCTCGCTAAAATTAGGAGATAAAAATCTTACGGCAGTAACCTCCAATGGATCTATTAATATAGAATTCGGGGGACGGACCTTGAAATGACATGCAATCTTCAATTCGTCAATCAAAGGTTGCCCCGACAATTCAAGAATGTTATTGAAGCAGCAAGAATGAGTAAATATTATAATTGAAAAATAAGCATAATTTGTGCTTATTTTTTTACCTCAAAACACACATAAATTTTTATTAGGGGTTTGCAAAGGAACAATTTTATCATTACAATCGTCTGTTAATATGTTATACTTTGGCAAAGAGGATAGTTAAGATGAAGAGAAGAAAGAAAAAAGTAATTATTTATATATTTATTTCATTTTCTATTTGTTTAGTAGCTTACATATTTTATTTTAGATTCTTTCCGGAAAAATCGTATACTGCAGAGCAATTGGGGATAGCCGAAATAAAAAGCGAAAATGACAGAGACAATGACGGTATTGATGATTATTCGGATATTATGCTCGGCGCACTAAGTTATATAAAAACGAATCCGAAATATAAAAGTAAGTATTATGACGGAGGATACCCAAACGACGGTTATGGTGTTTGTACAGATGTAATCTGGAATGGTTTTATAGCAGCAGGATATGATTTAAAAGCTATGATTGATACCGATATAGAAAACAATTTAGAGGAATACCGGACAATAGAAACACCGGAACCGAATATAGATTTCAGGCGCGTGAAAAATTTAAGAATATTCTTTGAAAGAAATGCTGAAGTTTTGACAACCGAATTAGCTGTTCCTAAAAAATGGCAGCCGGGAGATATCGTTGTTTTTACAAATCATATAGCAATATGTTCCGACAAACGCAACAAGGAAGGATATCCGTTTATCATTCATCACGATGGAATGGGGGCAAGAGAAAAAAACGATATTGAAAAATATACAATAACAGGGCATTATCGCTGGAATTAAGAATCCCTGTGACGGACCTTAAAATGACATACAATCTGCGATCCTGTCACGCAAAGGTCCGTCCCCAAAATGCATCACGCAAAGGTCCGTCCCCAAAATGCACATGACAATATGAGTTAAGTGTGAATTATTGGGTATACATTAATATATTAATAAATTTAAATGGAGGTTATATGATAATTAGAAATATTAAAAAAATTGTTACCGGAAAAAGGGCTATAGATGGAGCAGGGGTAAGACTTGTCAGAGTAATAGGATATAATGATACTAAAGATTTTGATCCGTTTTTAATGCTGGATGCATTTGACTCATACGATTCAGAGGATTATATTAAAGGATTTCCGTGGCACCCGCACAGGGGCATTGAAACAATTACCTATTTAATTAAAGGTAATATCGAGCACAGTGACAGTTTAGGTAACAAAGGATTCATAACGGACGGGTGCTGCCAGTGGATGACAGCGGGAAGCGGTGTTATGCATCAAGAAATGCCTAAAGAATCAGATAGAATGTTAGGCACGCAACTATGGCTAAATATGCCGAAAGAAAACAAAATGGCAAGTCCGAATTATTGTGACATAAAAACGGACATGGTACCGATTATAGAAGAGGATGGCGTTGCAATACGTGTGGTATCGGGAGAATATAAAGGGAAATCAAGTTCGGTGTATGGGGATTTTGTTAAGATGCTTTATTTAGATGTTGACATGAAACCCGGGACAGACTGGATGTTAAAAACAAATGAGGATGAAACTTTGTTTATTTATATTGTTGAAGGAGAAGGATATTTTGGAGAAGATAACAACAATTTAACAGAAAGCAAAAGGGCTGTTCTCTTTGAATCAGGGGATATTTTTAAAGTTAAATCCGGCAAAAGCGGCATACGATTCTTTTTATATTCCGCAAAGCCACTTAGCGAAGAAATAGCATGGGGTGGACCTATTGTAATGAACACGAAGGAAGAATTAAATCAAGCATTTAGAGAGCTTGAAAACGGAACATTTATTAAGTAAAATCAAATTCTATATGAAAATATGGCAAAAAGGCTTGAATCATTTTTGAGCCTTTAATTTTTTAGATTAAATGAACTGACAGAACAGTATTTGCAATAACAATATGTTGTGCAGGGTGTGTAAAAATATAGAAATTTAATTGAATTTCTTTGAACCTTTTTGATGATTTCACGTCATATAATAATAGTAAAAGTATTAAACCGAAGGGGGATATAATGAAGAAAGCTATTATATTTATAATGATGACAATGCTATTAATAACATCATGTTCTGTTAAAACACATGATGATGTTGTAGAGGAGTTAATTGAAATAGACAGAACTGAGTATCTGACAGGTGAAATAATAATTGACGGCGACTATGAAATATCGTCAAGCGGAATCGGCGGATTTTCTTTTGTTCCCGATAAAGAAAGCAGGGAAATAATCGAAGATAAATACGGCACATATGACCTGTATTTTTTAGATAATGAAAGCTATTTTTTATATTATGACAATATATCTGTGACAGAAAATTTGCCTGATGAATTAGGGATTTATAAGGTAAGGGTAAAATTCGATTTAAAGGAAATTTACGGTCATGATAGGTTCAGCTTAATTGATATTGAATTAACCGAAAATATAGGCACGATTCTATATGAAGGAAAAAGCTATGAAACAAACAACTTAGATTTAAATGTTAAGGTTAAAGACAGAGTTTGCGGGCTTATAGTTGATTCAGCGGACAAGTTTGGGGATGAAGGAGGAAGGGTAACGTTCTGCGGAGAAATAGAAACGGAGGGCTATTATAATATATTTTACAGCGAACTGCATGAAAGAAATTTGGGACTCATATATTATGATGAAGAATACGAGGATAACATTCCTGTTATGGAAGGAGAGAGCACTATAAAGGGAGCATTCTACTTCGTTAGTAAGGAAAACTTATTCAATGAATTAGAGAACTATTCATCATTTGGCAGAGGCAAATTTAAAATTTCAAATTTTCATATAGTTTATAACTATGGCATGGGAAGAGAGCCATCGGAAATATTGGCGGAAATTGTATCATTGGATGAAGGATATAAAAATATGTTTGAAATAAAGGATAAATCCGAAACGAGTCTGAAGGACTATAATGATGATTTTGCAATAGTTTCAAATATAGCTGAATATGATGAAAATAACAATGCCAAATCCTTTGATTATTATTATATTAATAAAAATAACCCTAAAAAAGAGTATTTACTAACCTCTGAAGACTATTATGCTTTAGATGACGTTATCAGTGATACAGAATTTTCATTAATAACAGAAGGATATAATGAAACAACCGGTTCTTACGGTGTGCTAAATATAATTAAATGCAAAATTACAGAAAAAGGTGTGGAAATATATTATCCCTGCGAAATCAATTAGCTCAGACTAATTTGTAGAGATCGTAATCCTCTTCTCCGGAAGGGGATTTTTTTGCCATAATCCCGTTTAATGAGGCCTTTTTAAGAAAAATAAAAAAATCTTGACTTTCTCGTTCTACAAATGTAGAATAGAGTAAAAACTGAAGGATAATTCAATTTGAAAAGTTACAAATATTAGTTGATATTCCTGAGAATGCAGGGAATATTATATATTATGTTCATTTTATCAGCAAATATTATTGTTTATAGGTGCATATATGAAAAAAATAGTTATAATACCGGCATACAATGAGCAAAATAACATTATTAATGTTATCAGGGACCTTCAGGCAAATGCATCAGGCTTTGACTATGTAATTATTAATGACGGTTCAACAGATGACACAATTTCTTTATGCATCGAAAATGGTTTAAATGTGGTTAATCTGCCTGTTAACTTAGGAATAGGCGCATGCGTTCAGACCGGATATAAATATGCATTGGAAAACGGATATACAGTTGCGGTGCAATTTGACGGTGACGGACAGCATGAAGCAAAATATCTGGAAAAGATGTATGATGCAATGATAAAAACAGGCAGTGACATGGTTATCGGCTCAAGATATTTGGATAAGAACGGATTTCAATCAACTGCACTGAGAAGAGTCGGTATAAGGATGTTATCCAAGTTGATTAAATTATTGCATAAACAGGAAATTAAGGATGTTACTTCGGGGCTGCGGATGGTAAATAGTAGATTGATGGCAGCCTTCAGCGAATATTATCCTTATGATTACCCTGAGCCCGAAACTATCGCTTTCTGCATGCGGAAAAACTTCAAAATTACGGAAGTGCCGGTTACGATGAGGCCAAGGATGGAAGGAGATTCTTCTATTGACAGGATACAATCAATATATTATATGCTTAAGGTAAGCTTTTCCATTATTATTGACTATTTTAAGCGTTTATAGCTAAGGAAGAGAGGTGTTTTCATGGATTTACTGACAAAGATTTGGATTATTGCTTTATCCGTGGGCATTATAATTTATCTTTTTGAAAAGATACGCAAACAAAAATATATAGTGAAATTTTCAATGCCTTGGTTTCTGACGTTTTTGATTATAATAATATTAGCGATTTTCCCAAGCATGATTGACAAAATAGCTTTTATTTTGGGAATTAAGGAGCCGACAAATGCAATATTTTTTATTGCCATATGCATACTTGTTAACAATATCATTAATTTGTCGTTTTCAATGTCAGAATCTAAAAAGCAATCAATCATAATGGCTCAGGAAATTGCTTTGTTAAGAAAAAATATTTTTGAAATGAATGGTACAATTTCTGATGAAATAAAATTATCTCAAGAAGTTGCACTCATAGAAAACAATACAAGCAGGCAGGAAAGATGAATACAAAAAATAAGATTCTTGGATATATTATTTGGATTGTATATTCAAATATATTGATTTATACTTCGTTTTACTACAATTGGAAAGTGGGCTTAATCCAAAGAGACTATTTAATTTGGATATTGATTTTAATAATTGCTTTTATAACAATTGCTTGGATGAAAATAAATAAAATATACTTTTATACATCAAAATTAAGGCTCTTCAGTGGAGGTGCCGTTTTAATAGCGGGATTATCGGTAAGTTTTTTTTATTTCGGAAAATCATTTTTATACGAAGAAACAGGTTATTGGATGGTTTCGGATAACATTAAGTATTTTTTATTGCTGAGTGTGTTTGTTTTTATATATGTGATTTTCTCCATGAGAATTTTTGATTTGGTAAAGGGAGATATAACAACAAGAGCCGATAAAAAAACAATGAGTTATAATTATCATTACATCATATTGTTTATTATTCAGACATCAATATTGGGTATTTATTTTTATGCTTTAAACCCCGGCAACATGTCATACGATACATACAATCAGGTCAGTCAGCTTAAGGGTATCATTCCCTACAATACCTGGCATCCCATAGGACATACGCTGTTTGTTGGATTACTGTTAAAGATTTGGAACAACTATGCGGTCATTACAATTTTTCAAATAGTATTTTTTGCCGCTGTTACATCGGCATTCTATACATTTTTATTAAAACATAATATGAAATGGCAGATAATATATTTTTCCGCAATAATTATGTCAGCCCTTCCTTCCACCGGAATAAATGTTGTAACGCAGTGGAAGGATATACCCTTTACGGTGGGACTGCTATGGGGGACATTAATACTTTTGAAAATGAGCATTGAAGAAGACTATTTCCGCAAGATTACCAATGCCGTTGAGTTTAACCTATGTATGCTCACTATTTCATTATTTCGTTTTAACGGAATTTTGGCATTTATAGCCATGCTTATATATGGATTTGTGTATGTACGATTAGGCAGCGGCATACAAAAAAGAAACTATTGGGCAGCTACGTCATGCATACTGATTATATTCCTTTTGATAAATACAGTAATACCAAAAAAATTAAATGCGGTGCCCAATCCTCCCGGCATGAAGCTGAGACCGGTATATCAAGGCTACTGTGCAGTGTATATTTCCGGAGGAAAGGAAGATTTAGATAATAAAAGCAGAGAATTGATTGAAACTGTCTGTACCGCCGAGCAGATGAAAGAGTTTTACAATCCTTATTTCGCTGATACAATTTCAACGAACACGCCTAAATTTTTAAATAATCTTTCGAAAATAAGTACGACAGATGCATTAAAAATGTATATTGAAGCTTTTATGGCTTATCCCGGTGTAATATTAGGCGACAAATTTAATCTTTCCGTTACCATGTGGTCGGTAACCCATGACAGATTCAGCTACAACAATGCCTATACAACGGTTATACAAAAAGAAATGATTGAAGAATTCGGAGTCCGAAGAGCAGAAAATAAATTTACCGATATAGTAAAGAAATTTGCAGAATATACTCTTATTAAAAATTATTTGCTGAATACATTGGTTTGGCGCACAGGCTTTTATCTTTCGTTGGAACTTATACTGTTTCTATACTTAATGTTTAAAAAGGATAAACGGCTAAGCATATTCATACCTTTATTATGCAATGCACTGATAGTATTTTTGACTATGCCGGCTCAGGATTACAGATATTTGTGGTTTATATTTTTGCTTTTCCCGTTTTTAGCATTAGCCTGCTCGGTTGAGATGAATGAAAATTAATAGTTGAAAGGAGAAAAAGTTGAAAAATTTTGTTGCGTACATATTTTTTACGGTATTTGGGCTATTTTTGATGAAGCTGTCGGGACAGCCTATTAAGCTTGGAATTAACGAAGGCTCTTTTTTCCTTAATATCAGCATTAAAATGTTTTTGGCTCTTTTATTTTATGGTATCAGCTTCATATTGTGGACAGGAATAGTGGTGAAAAATGATTTAAGCTTTATTGTTCCGTTTTCATCCGCAATCGTCAATATTCTCTCGGTGGCTTTGGGTGTGTTTATTTTCCGTGAATACCTTAATGCATATAAAATAATCGGCATAGCAATGGCAATAATCGGAGTTGTTCTCATGAATTACAAAGGATAGCGGGCAGTTCGTCATTGCTGAGGAATAATGACTGCTTGACATTATAGTCTATATGTTGTAAACTAAAGATGGCCTATTAAATATAGACGGGAGGAGATTGTTATGAGAGAGTATAAACTTACCGAATCCGAAATGAAATTAGCAGACATTATTTGGGCTAATGAGCCGGTTGCATCACCTGAATTAGTAAAACTATGTGCATCTGAATTAAATTGGAAAAAGTCCACTACGTATACTATGCTGAAAAAGCTTGAAATTAAAGAGATTTTTATTAATACTAAGGGAGCGGTTACCTCCTTGCTTAAAAAGGATGAATTTTACACAGAGCAGAGCAAACAAATCGTTAATGAAGGCTTCGGCGGTTCGTTTCCTAAGTTTATAGCAGCCTTTACAAGACATGAAAAGTTAAGCAATAAGGAAATTCATGAGCTTCAAAGGCTTATTGAGCAGCATAAGGAGGATTAGTCATGGATAGATTATTTTTACAAATAAATAACATGAGTATTACCGCCGGCTATGTAATTATGAGAGGTAGGCAATGCTGATTTATTTAAATTTAATTGATACGGAAGAAGAAAAAAGTAAATTTGAGCAAATATATAAATGCTACAGGCATACGATGTTTTACGCTGCAAAAAATATTTTAAAGGATGATTCTCTTTCCGAAGATGCAGTCCATGATGCATTTATCAACATAGCCAAAAGTATTGACAATATATCGGAAGTTAACAGCCCTCGGACAAAGGGCTATGTTGTTATTATAGTCAGAAATATTTCGCTTAATATGCTTAAAAAGCAAAATAAGATTGTAGATATTGATAATTTTGAAGAAAATGCAGCAGATGATTTAAGTTTAGAGGATGAGGTGCTGTCTAAGTTATCTTTTGATTTTATTGTTGATGAAATTACTAATTTACCGGTGATATACAAGGATGTTTTGTATTTGTCATATGTGGAGAGCTTAAAAGCACAGGAAATATCGGGATTGATTAATGTTTCAAACGATGCGGTCAAAAAAAGACTTCAAAGAGGAAGAAAATTACTGATTGAAAATATTCGGAAAGCTTTATGATTACACTTAAGAAAGCAGGTTTTAATGAAACTAAAGTATTCAATTTTGTTTATATCAGCATTATTTGCGTTCTTTGCCTGGCAAAACAATGATATGGTAATAACTGAGCACAATTATACAAATGATAAGCTTCCAAATAAGTTCAACGGATTTAAAATACTCCAAATATCTGATTTGCACAATAAAAACTTTTGCGGAAAGCTGACAAATAAAATAAAAGAAATCAGTCCGGATATTATCGTTATAACCGGGGACTTAATAGACAGGCGAAGAACGAATTTAAATAATGCAATAGAACTCATTGAAGAAATTGTAAAGATTGCTCCTACCTACTATGTATCAGGCAACCATGAGCAATTGTCACAGCATTATGTTAAATTAAAAGAAGAGCTGAATAAATTAAATGTAATCAATATGGATGATTTTCATACAACAATAAACAAAGAGGGCAGTGAAATCGGCTTAATAGGTATAGCTGACCCAGCAATCAACGCAAGTGAAAAGACTTATCTTTCGGAAAGTAATGTCAAATATGTACGGAGCAGATTAAATCATTTAACCAAGAATTTAAAAACAGATTTTAATATACTTTTATCTCACAGACCGGAGCTTTTAAATGTTTATAAGGAATTTAACATAGATTTAGTTTTCAGCGGTCATGCTCACGGAGGTCAAATCAGAATTCCTTTGTTGGGAGGAATTCTTTCGCCGAATCAAGGATTTTTCCCGAAATATTCAGAGGGAATGCATTGGGAAGGGTCAACATGCATGGCTGTAAGCAGAGGCTTGGGGAACAGCCTTTTTCCGTTTCGGGTATTTAATCGCCCTGAGTTAGTTGTTGTAATATTAAATCCCATGAGTTAGAATAATATTGCAGATATATTTGGGGAGGTAAGTAAAATGCTTATATTATTATGGCGAGTTATAGTTATAGTGCAGGAGTTTTTAGCCTTTGGAACAGCGTATAGACTTACAAAACGCGGCGGTGACAATGGTGTGGCACTTTGGGGATGGTTTTTTGTTTTGAGTTTAGCTTCTATAGTTCCCGGTTTAGGTATTTATCTATGGTATAAAAATAAGGACGAATATTAAAGACGAATATAATATTATCATATGAATAAAACTAAGGTATTGACACCAAAGGTTTATTGTAGTAAACTATAATAAAGTTTATCGCAATAAACCTTTTTTCAATGAGGGGGGGGGGAGAAATTATGGAAGATTTAAAATTGTTTGATGCCGAATATAAGTTTTTGGATATTATTTGGGAATTGGAGCCAATAAATTCCACGGAGCTGACAAAAGTATGCCTGAATAAATTAGGATGGAAAAAACCTACCACATATACAATGATAAGGAAATTAGCTGAGAAGGGTCTTTTGAAAAATGAAAATGCCACAGTGACATCTCTTGTAAAACGGGAGCAGGTGCAGAAATATGAAAGCGAAGCACTGATGGAAAAATCCTTTGATAATTCGTTGCCTGCTTTTATAGCAGCATTTCTTCAGGACAAGAAGCTTTCGGAAAATGAAGCGGAAGCAATAATGAGAATGATTGAGGAGAAAACAAAATGAAAGAATTATTTACTGCTGTTCTCAATATGAGCTTTACTGCGACCATAGCGGTAATATGCGTTATAATTATCAGAGCAATGCTAAGAAAGGCTCCGAAGATTTTTTCATATGCACTTTGGTCCTTAGTATTGTTTCGTTTGCTGGTTCCTTTTTCCTTTGAAACGTCTGTCAGTCTCATGCCCGAAAATTCGGAATCCATAGCAGAAGGCTTAGTATATCTGCAAAATTATAATATAACGGAAACCGAATTTTCAAATAATTCCGATATAATTCATAGTGCAGAAAATAAAGGCAGCACCGATATCAATTCCGGCAATAATTTAAAAAATATTTCAGAAGTTGAAGCTCCGATAATTAATTCAGAAAAAGCAAGAGAAGAATCAATGAATACCCTTGCTGGAATTGGCTCGGTTATCTGGATTTCAGGCATACTCGCATTAATTTCCTACAGTGTAATAACATATGCTAAGCTTAGTTCAAACCTTGAAGCAGCAACATTGGTCAGGGATAATATTTTTGAATCGGACAGAATCACTACTCCCTTTGTAATCGGATTAGTAAAGCCTAAAATAATTATTCCTATAAATTTAAAAGAAACCGAGCTTAAATATATTTTAGCCCATGAAAGCATTCACATCGGCCGGGGAGACAATATTATCAAGCCATTGGCTTTTTTTGCGCTTATCATACACTGGTTTAATCCTTTTATATGGCTGTCCTATTATCTTATGGTCAAGGACATGGAAATGTCCTGCGATGAAAGTGTAATGAATAAAGCAAACGAAGATATAAGAGAAAACTATTCCTATTCGCTTTTGTCACTTTCCGTAAAACAAAGAGCGCTGTTAACTCCGTTGGCATTTGGAGAAAGCAATGTAAAATCAAGAATTAAAAATATACTAAATTATAAAAAGCCGTCTTTTTGGGTGATGGCAGTGCTTGTGATACTATTAATTGTTGTTGCGGTATCTGTCGGTACAAATCCAAAAAAGAACAATTACGAATTCAGCGGTATGACATGGGTGCAGGACAGTGATAAATATCTTTATGTGGAAGACACGCCGGATAGTATTCAGGAGGAATTAGTATATTTAGATTTTTTATATAGCGTTGAAAAAGACTATGATAAGAAATATGATATCATTTCCGACAGACACCGGATAAGCATTGATAATGAAAGGAAAACAGACCCGGATGTTTACTCAAGCTACGTAATTCACAGCATTACAACCGTTGATAAAAATTTGCGGGATTATGAATATTTTGTAAAAAAGAATAATCTTACCGAATTTGAGGTAATAAATGTTATATACACTAAAAAAGACAGTTTGAATCTGACTGTTATGGGACCTCAATGGGGGGACGGAACATATTCCCGTGGTTATATTATTGGGAAAACAGCAGAAGATACAGATTATAAAATTCATGATTTCATGCTGCCGCTCGAGCCGGACTACAGTGAAGTAAATTCTGAAATTTTATCAAGCTCCGTACAATTATATGCCTACGAAAATAATGAATTGTTTTCTGAAAGAGAAATAACAGACACTGTCTCAAAAACAAATATCAATATGCTTTTGAGAAATGTTGACGAGGTCAGCAGAATATCCGACGGAGATGCTGCACCAAAGACAGGTAATTATATAAAGGCTGTAATAAATGATAAGGCATATTATATTTATGAGATAAATTCAAAATATTACATTGAAGAACCAAACAAAAATATAAGCAGCATAACATTTAATGAATACAGAGCTATTTCCGATTACAACATATTGGGTGTATTGCCCGAGCCGGTATTTATAAGCACGGTCATATCAGGCGTGACATTGGAAGATTATAAAGAAACCGGCAATGATAACACAGAAAATCCAAACTTAAATGACTTTAGAAAAATTCAGTTTAAATTATATATAGAATATCCGAATAATATAAAGAACAGAAAGGTTGAAATACCTAATTTGCAGATGCTAAAAAAAGGTGACGAGGAAAACAGGCTTCGAGGGGGCAGTACATTTGAGAGAGACAATGAAGCCGAGAAATTCGCTGTTTACGAGCATGAATTTATATTTGACGTAAACGGATTAAATGACGACGATATAAAAAATATACTTAATTCAAAGGAAGCATCGGTTTCATGGATTGATGGTAATAACTATACATTTGAATATAATTATAATATCGGGGAAATAGCCGAATTTGCCAATAATTAAGGGAATTGCGGCGACAACTCAAAACTATGGCAGTCTCCTTTTGAGAGTATCTTAAAGGGAGACATTTTTGTTTAAGACAGTTATAAATTTACTAATAATACTAAATGTGCTATAATAAAAAAGATTAACAATTGGATAATCGGAGAAAAAACATGAGTAATTATAAAATTTTAATTATAGAAGATGACAGGATAATAGCAGAATCCATTAAGAAGCATTTAGAAAAGTGGGAATACAGGATTTATTGCGTCACAGATTTTAGGGAAGTTATAAGTGAGGTTATGGGCTTTAAGCCGGAGCTTATACTTTTGGATATAACACTGCCGTTTTATAACGGTTTTTATTGGTGCAATGAAATCCGTAAATTTACAAAAATCCCCATTATATTTATTTCTTCCGCAGACGATAAAATGAATATTGTAACGGCAATGG
>DAIMMU010000209.1:0-3660 GCA_036720515.1 Sedimentibacter sp. | reverse complement strand
TTAGTGGTGTCGGGTTTTGATTGTCAGCACATTATTTAGTTGACAAAAGTTATTAATAATGTGAATATTAAATATAATAGCTTAATACTAAATTTTGGAGATAAATAAATGGCACAAATAAAAACCAAAGAAATAAAAGAACTGAATGCATATTATTTACCGGAAGGATTTATAATTGATGAAATACCTGATCATTCAGAAGGCACATTAAAAACTTGGAAGACGGCATTTGACGAAAATAAATACAAAGCCTTATTTCATCTTGGTTTTTTAAATAAAGAATTATGGTTTTCGCCTTCAATTGAATTTCTTCATAACATATCGGAAATTCTCATAAAAAAATTGAGCCAACAGTCAGAAATTGAATTTTATAGAGATAAAGTACAAGTTGAATTAACGGAAGACGATATTTATAAGTTTAAAGAAGAGATACCTTTTGCTATTGGTATGGAATATGTGGATGATGACTGGATATTAAATATTTGGGAATCATTACTGTCTGTTTTCAGATTAGAAATTAAGGGCTATGATGGTACAGTGTCCAGATATTTTGCCGAGTACAACTCTAATATAAACATTGTTGGAAGGATATTTTTTCACTTGGTTGAAAATAAAGGTTATGAGTATCCGTTTGCTTTTATGGCTACATATTCAACAAAGACGGTTAAAAGCAATCGAGCAGTTCATACACCATTGAAAAATGCTCTGTCAGAATTTAAGGGTGATGAAAGAAAATTAATTTCGTTAATTTCAACAGTAATAAAAGCAGCTGATAAGAGTTCGTTCATTTCGGAATTGCTTGAAAGCGGTGAATTGTTTGCTCCTTTGAAATTAACGGTTGAAGAAGCATATATATTCTTAAAGGAGATTGTAATTTACGAGGAAGCAGGAATTATGTGCAGAGTACCGGATTGGTGGCGTAAAAAAAGCAATTCCGTTGGTCTTTCGGTCAAGATGGGAGAAATGGAGCCCTCCGGTGTGGGTTTGTCAGCAATTTTAGATTTCTCTCCTACCCTCACTATAGGAGATGAAGAGATATCAGAGAAAGAATTAAAAGAATTTTTAAAAATGGCGGAAGGCCTGATTCAATATAAAGGTAAATGGGTTGAAATTAATAAAAAAAAGTTAGAAGATGTACTTAAGGCATTTGAAAGGGTTAAAGACTTTGCAACAGATGAAGACTTGTCACTTGGAGAAGCAATGAGATTAGAATTGAACATGAATGAATTACTTGTGCTGCCTGCTGATGAGATAGATATATCAGTATCAAATGGAAAATGGTTAAGAAATTTAAAAGAAACTATGCTAAAGCCTGTTGAGAAAGTAAGTATCGTACCTTCATTTCATGCAAAATTAAGAGGTTACCAGGAAGTAGGTTATAATTGGCTTTATAAGCTATCTCAGTTTGGATTCGGTGCTTGTTTGGCAGATGATATGGGATTAGGAAAAACAGTGCAGATGATTGCTTTTTTAGAATATCACAGGGTGACTAACGGGGGACGGGCGCTGCTTATACTTCCTGCTTCTTTGATAGGAAACTGGCAGAAAGAAATTGAAAAATTTGCGCCTGAAATGCCTTATCAGATATTGCATAAAAGCGATTTAAAAAGTACTGAAGACATTCAATTCAGAGATGGGGATTTTTTGTATATAACTACATACGGCATGGCTATTAGGTTAGAAGAATTAAAAGATATACATTGGGATTATTTAATTTTGGATGAAGCGCAAGCCATAAAAAACCCGGGGACAAAACAAACAAAAGCAATTAAATCAATACCCGCAGATATGCGAATAGCAATGACAGGAACACCAATTGAAAACCGATTAAGTGATCTGTGGTCATTATTTGACTTTCTTAATCAGGGTTTATTGGGAACAGCCAAAGAATTTACCGACTTTTCAAAATCCCTTAAGGATAATGCTATGGGTTATTCAAAGCTTAGAAAGATGATTCAGCCTTTCATGCTTAGAAGGTTAAAAACCGATAAAAGTATTATAGCGGATTTACCTGATAAGTTGGAAATTAATGAATATACTGATTTAACCAAGAAACAAATTGCTCTTTATAAACAGTTAATCACGCAGATTGAAGAAAAGCTGTTAACAGCCGAAGGAATTGAAAGGAAGGGACTTGTATTAGCAAGTATAATGAAATTTAAGCAAATATGCAATCATCCCGATCAATATTTAGGCAGAGAAGAATATAAGGAGCAACAAAGCGGAAAATTTGAAAAATTAAGAGAAATATGTGAAACAATATATGAAAAAAGAGAAAAAGTTTTAGTATTTACTCAATTTAAGGAAATGACTGAGCCTATATCAGAATTATTAAGTGAAGTATTTTCAAAAGAAGGTTTTGTACTTCATGGCGGTACACCTGTGAAAAAACGAAGCGAGATGGTGAAGGAGTTTAACAGTGAGCGATATATACCTTATATGGTATTATCATTGAAGGCCGGCGGTGTGGGACTTAATTTGACTGCAGCAAATCATGTAATTCATTTTGACAGATGGTGGAATCCGGCTGTGGAAAATCAAGCAACAGATCGTGCATTTCGTATAGGGCAGACTAAAAATGTAATAGTGCACAAATTTGTAACAAAAGGAACAATTGAAGAAAAAATTGATTCTCTTATTGAACAAAAACAAAAACTGTCGGGAGATGTACTCTCATCAGCAGGAGAACAGTGGATAACAGAGTATGATAATGAGGAACTTATGAAGATATTTGCTTTAGGTGGTGATATGTAATGAGTAATAGCAGATTTCCTAAATATGAATCATCAGCAGAAAAAAAAGAAAAGGCAAATAATTCATTGGCAAAATTAAAGAAGAAAAGTCCGGATATTGAACCTGTAATTTTGGAAGGGCGAACATTGGCGAAAAATTGGTGGGGAAAGGCTTGGAATATAAATCTTGAAAATTATGCCGATTATGAAAACAGAATTAATAGAGGAAAAAGTTATGTTCGAAACAATATGGTTTTAGATTTAAAGATTGCTAAAGGAAATGTAAAGGCTAAGGTGCAGGGCAGCCGGAAGAAACCATATGATGTTGAAATCTCAATCGACACTTTAAGCAAAGAAAAATGGGAGCGTGTTACTGCATTATGCAATAATAGCATCGAATCTTTGGAACAATTGATTGAAGGCAAATTTCCAAAAGAATTGGATGTTTTATTCAAGGAAAAAGAGTATGGATTATTTCCGGCACCCAAAGAAATTCATTTTGACTGCAGCTGCCCTGACTGGGCAAGTATGTGTAAGCATGTTGCAGCAGTTTTGTATGGAATAGGAGCGAGACTTGATTTAAATCCGATGCTTTTTTTCGAGCTTAGAGATATAGATAGTCAGGAGTTAATTAGAAAATCTGTAGAGCAGAAATTAGATAATATGCTGAAAAATGCCGGCAAGAAAAGCAAACGAGAAATTTCTGAAAAAGATATATCAGATATATTTGGATTGTAGAATGAAGGCAGTGCCATAGTTTGCACGGAACAATTTTAGTGGGAAAATCGTCTATTTATATGATATTATATTGTATAGGTATAAACTGAACGGGAATAAAAAAGTATATGAAAATAGGAGGGGAAAATGTATTCGGAATTAAATATGATGTTGGACGAAGCCCAACAAAAAGTATACAGGTTAAATAAAA
>DAIMMU010000208.1:0-3695 GCA_036720515.1 Sedimentibacter sp. | reverse complement strand
TTTCAGCTGTCCGGCGGTCAAAAGCAGCGTGTAGCCATAGCTCGGGCGTGTATGCTGAATCCGTCTGTCCTGTGCTTTGATGAGCCTACATCCGCATTGGATGAGCAAACAAGAGCACAAATATCAAAGATAATCAGAGACTTAGCTTCTCAGGGCATTGCCATAATAATCGTTACCCACGACAATGCATTTGTTGATGAAATCGCCCAAAGAATTATTACAATGAAGGACGGCTTCATTACAGTAGATTAACCACAAAACAACATGCGGACTTAGCCGTATGTTGTTTATTTTTTTACGACTTTGCTTCACTGTAGTGAGCAAGGTAATTTAGCAGCAAGAAAATTTGTGGAAAATTTATGTTAAATAATTATGAATTAAATATCATAAAATGTAATAATTTACAGGTTGAATTAATTGTCCGCATATTATATAATATCTATTGAAAACGTTTAACGGTAACCGCTCTTTGTATTGAAAACGTTAACGTATCAAAAAAATTTGAATGGAGGGATATATTTGGAAACACTAATGAGCATCAACAGTTTTGTTAACAACATTGTTTGGGGACCGCCGATATTAATATTAATCGTAGGTTCAGGTCTATTTCTATCTATTATGACAAAGTTCTTCTCTATTACTAAACTTGGTTACATTTTAAAAAATACCTTCCTTAAAATGTTCTCTAAGGAACAAAAAGGTGAAGGCGAAGTTACCGCTTTCCAGGCTGTTGCCACAGCACTTGCCGCAACAGTTGGAACAGGTAATATTGCCGGTGTTGCAACTGCAATAGCTTCCGGAGGTCCCGGAGCGGTATTCTGGATGTGGCTTGCTGCAGTGTTTGGAATGACAACAAAATTTTCCGAAGTTGTACTTGCTGTTAAATTTAGGGAAAAAACAGAAGACGGACGTTACGTAGGCGGGCCGATGTATTTCATTAAAAACGGTCTCGGCTGGGGATGGATGGCTACATTATTTGCCATATTCGGTACATTGGCATCCTTCGGTATAGGTAATATGGTTCAGTCAAACTCTGTTGCATTAGCAATGCAAGGTTCTTTTAAAGTACCTCCTTTAGCTACCGGAATTATATTAGCTGTTATTACTGCTTTGGTTATCGTCGGCGGTATTAAGAGAATCGGTGCCTTCACAGAAAAATTGGTTCCTTTCATGGCTGCAATTTATATCGTAGGTGGTTTAGTAATCATATTTAGAAATGCAAGTGAGATACCTGCTGCATTTGCAACAATCTTCGCAGATGCTTTCACCGGAAGAGCTGCTGTGGGCGGTTTCGCTGGAGCTACTATGTCAAATGCAATAAGATATGGTGTTGCACGTGGTGTATTTACGAATGAAGCAGGCTTGGGTAGTGCTCCTATAGCACATGCCGCCGCAACTACCGACCATCCTGTTCGTCAGGGTTTGTGGGGAGTATTTGAAGTATTTGTTGATACAATAATTATTTGTTCAATCACCGCTCTTGCAATCGTTACTACAGGTGCATGGGAATCAGGTCAGTCCGGTGCCGTTTTAACAACATTGGCATTCGATACCGCTCTTAAAGGCGGCGGATATATAGTTTCCGTAGGTCTTGTACTGTTTGCTTATTCAACAATTATAGGCTGGGAATATTACGGTGAAAGATGTCTTGAATACTTGGCGGGAACAAAACCAATATTGGCATACAGAATGATATGGATTGTTTTCATAGTAGTCGGTGCTGTCGGCGGTTTGGAATTCATGTGGAGCTTGGCAGACACATTAAACGGTATGATGGCTATACCAAACTTAATCGGTGTATTGTTCCTAAGCGGTACAGTGTTTAAGCTTACTAAAGAATTCTTTGCCCAAGAAAAAAACAAAGCAAAAGAATAATATAGAAATTTAGGCGCTGATTGAAAAATCAGCGCCTTTTTTCTTAATCTATTTCAATAACTATTGCACCGTCATATTTTTTATCCTGTCTCGTTATCTTATCATATGCGGTATAGAATATTGTAATTTCATCATCGTCATCGTCATAAGGCTTATATTTTAAGCCTTCAATTTCATCTAAGCAGTACCTTTTATTCTCAACTGCAGGCACGAATTCCTCGTCGTTCTTGTCATCGCCATCTCTATCATATTTTATGTACAATTTACCTTCTTTCGTTTTAGGCAGTTTAAACGTAACACAGTCGATAATTTTGAACATTTCCTTATCCGCATATTTTAGTTCTTCCGCAAAATCAATATCTTCTTCATCGTAATTTTCTATTACAATATCTTTAATTTCAAATACATCTAAAATAGTTATTTCTATTACTCCATCATATGATACATTGTCGTCATCGTAAGCAGTATATTTGATTTCTACCTTTCCCGTACAATCATCCGCAGGAACAAATGTTATATCTTCAATACTTTCAATTTCATATTTAATATTCGAAAGATCTTTTTTATTAATCTTCAATATACCTTTTTCTTTATCAGGAAGCACAAACTTTACTTTAACCATATCATAATCTTCAAAAATATCGTCAAAATCTACATCATTAAAGCTTAGTACGGTATTTTCTTTCATTGTTTCCTTTATTGCGGGAAGCTTGCTGCTATTCTCTTCCCAATAATCTTTATTGCCTGTCAGTACATAATAAAGCATTAAAGCAATATCTTCTCTTGCGGCAGATTCTTTGAAATCCTCTATTCCTTCATCTTTTAACAATTCTTTAAGATATTCGTTAAAAGCATCACTGTCCTTTTTTACAAATTCCTCATACCAATCTTTAAGCTTAATCTGTTCTCCGTTTTTATCTGTAACAGTGATTTTGCTGTTTGCTGCTTTTACGGCACGTTCAATCAGCAACATTGCTTCTTCATATGAAACATATCTGTTCGGATGAAAATTCTTTCCGTCACCCTTTGCTATTCCGAGTTTCTTTGCTGTCTTCACAGAATTGTAATAATAACTGCCTTTATCTATTAAATCAAGAAAGTCATCCTCTTCTATTTCTTCAACAGATGCATCCATCATGCTTAATTTAAAAGCCCTTACAATCATTACAGTAATATCGCCACGCTTTACATAATCTCCAAGTCCGTAATTACCGTCACCGTAACCGCACATTATGCCGCTCTCTCTCATATATTTGAATGCATTTTCAAATTTGTTCTTATTTTTCCTATTGTGTTTAACCTGTCCCGGAGTCATTGCAAAGGCAACTGTTGATAACATCGTACTCAATAATAATACCATTGCAATCATCCGGAATATGCGTTTTTTGTTCATCATTTTCCCTCCATATATTTTTTGGTGCGATTATCATCACATCTTTATAATATGTTTCGCATTTTATTTATGTAATAATGGGGTGCATGTAAAATATTTCATAGCTTATTTGATTTGTATTCGACAAATTAATTGCTAAAAAATATTGAACTTCAAATCAATTTTTTTTAAGGGATATATTTTGATATTTTGAAAATAATATAATCGGAGGTGTTCAAATGAATTTTACAACTAAAGAAAGATTTCTGTTAGAAGATCAAAAAAACCATGAAGAAATTTGTATTCTGAAGTATCAAAACTATGCCAGCATGGCATCGTGTCAACAGCTAAAAAGTATTTTTCAACAAAATGGTCAAAAAGAAGTGGAACATTATAACACTATCGACCAGCTCTTGAAGGGACAGATGCCGTCAACCGGACAATCCGG
>DAIMMU010000207.1:0-3727 GCA_036720515.1 Sedimentibacter sp. | reverse complement strand
TCTTTAAACCAATATTCCATGACCAATGCCGCCATAACTCCAATCATAGCGCCGAGTACGGCACCTATGGCAGTATTAAGAGCATTGCTTGGGCTGGTTTTCTCTGTCGGAGCAACCGGTGGCGAAGGCAGGTAAATACTATTTTCTACAATACCAATAAAACTTGATGCAAGCTTTTCGGTTCTTCCGGTTTCATAATACTTGTGTACCGCTGCCTTTTCTACATTTAACTCCTCAATATATTCTGTATATTTCTTAATGGTACTCTCAATACTGTTTATTCTTTGTTTATTCTGAATAATATCGGTTTCAATTTTTATATAGTTTGGATTGGCTGTTTCAACAGGTATAATATAGTCTCTGTTACCGTTAAGGGGTGATTGTATTTCAATATTTGACTGAGCATCAATTGTTTTTGGTGTTTGGGAGAGAAGTGCTTCATTTTTCTCTAAAGTTTCCTTTTCTACACCCAAGTCATTATTCTCAGCCATAAGCTCAATATTAAAATAATTCAGGTAAAAGCTTATAGCTCTTTCTTTCACCATAACATCCATGAATTCAATATAATTGTCGTACAATTTCTGGGCAAGCTTAAGTGATTCCTCGGGATTATTTGCGGAGACTGTGACCGTAAAGCTATTCTGCACTGTATTTGTCTTAGCTTCAGATTTTACAACAGTTATCCTTTTATTTAATCCGGATACATTTATTTCTTCCGAATCATAACCCATGCTTCTAATGGTGTTAATCAAAACATCATTGCTGGTAATCAGATTTATATACTGGTCATTTGTTGTAATAGGCAGCTGGTACTCGCCATATCTGGTATGATAAGTCTCAGGCATACTTATTACAATATTCAGCTTTGTTTCATAAACGGGTGATAATATAAACATACTGAATGACGCCGCAAGAATGGCGGCAATCAATGTAAAGGCTATTATCATTTTCTTTCTTTTCCACAAAGCCATTACAAGCTCCCTTAAATCAATTTCATCTTCGTAATATTGTATATTATTTTTATTTTCGCTCATTACTTACTCCTATATGCAACTTAAATTATGTTATCTACGCTTAATTATATCAGCTTGAATATAAAAACTCAATAAAATGTTTAACCGAAAAATTTTGACAATATACCTTTCTTTGATAGAAATTTAGGACTGTCAAAATACAAATTGTTAATTATATTTAATTGGTTATTTTTAAAGATTTTATCTGCATATTCGACACCGTATATTTTAGTCACAGCTTTATATGCTTCATCTAAATGAAATTTCCTCAATACGGTATTGTGAACATCTGATGCTACAAAGCTAATTAATTGGTTTTTCAATAAATAATGCGTAAATTTGTTTCTTGCCTTGTTATCATTTTTTATTACGGAAGAAGCATTTACCTGCAGGTGTGTTCCTTCATCGAGTATTTCGCTTAGAAGCTTTGTATTATTATATAGTATTTCATATCTTTCTGCGTGAGCCATAATAGGAAAATATCCGCTCATATTTATTTCATAGCAAATTTCAGGTATATTGACAGGCGGAATTAGTTCATTAAACTCAACCAAAACATACTTGGAACCGGCTAAGGTATAGAATCCGTTGTCAATGATTGATGCATAGGCAATAGAATCCAAATAAATTTCATTGCCTAAATAAAGCTGTACATTCAAGTTTTCTTTTTCTGAATATTCTTTTAATATTTGAAAATTAGCTGAGATTTTATCTTGATTTAAGTGATAATTTCTCTTGTTGAAGTGAGGTGTAAATATAATATGGGTTACACCTTTTTTTACTTCTTCTCTAATTAATTCCATTGATTCTTCAAGTGTCTTGGCTCCGTCATCCACACCAAACAATATATGGCTGTGCATATCTATCATGACTGCCTCCGCTTTTTATTCATAGCTTTCGTAATAGTAATAATTGCTTTGTTTTGAAACAGGTATATTGTTTAATACGATTCCGATTATGTTTGCATTGACCTGTTTTAAGCTTTCAACCGCTCTTTTTGCCAAATCTTTTTCCGTATTGCCGTGCTTTATCGTAAGTATAACTGCATCGGAATATGTTGAAATTGTTATCGGGTCGCTTATCAGCATTACCGGAGGTGCGTCTAAAAATATATAATCATAGTCGTGAGATACTTCTTTCAACAATTCTTTCAGTGCTTTAGAATTTATTATTTCCGCAGGATTTGCCGGTATTATACCTGAAGTTAATACATCCAATCCATGGTAAACATTTTGTAAGTATAATTTATAATTATCTTTGTTCATCAACATATCTGTAAGCCCTTTTTTGTTGGATAACTTATATGTCTTATGTACTGCCGGCTTTCTAAGGTCTAAGTCTATTAACAGAATTTTTTTCTTTAATTCTGTCATTACCATGGCAAGATTGCAGATTGTTGTTGTCTTGCCTTCATCCTGTTTGGCGCTTGTCATCATGACTGTTTTTATTTCATTGTCTATATTTGAAAATTCAATATTCGTTGCTATTTTTCTGTATGCTTCCGCTATTGGGGATGAAGGATTGTCTCTTATAAGATACTTTTCCATATGCTTGCTTACCTCCTTGATTGAAATTAGGAACTGACCCTATTACAGAAATACCTACTAAATTTTCTATATCTTTTTCTGCTTTTACTGTATTGTCCAAGTACTCCCTAAGAAATATTGAAAGAATTATTAACATTGCACCCAATATTCCGGAAATTACAGTATTCATCATTATGTTAGGTCTTATTGGTTCTACGGGAAGTCTTGCATAGTCTACGACAGATACGTTGTTGGTCTTGGTTATTCTTTGAATTTCAGATGTAAATTGTTTAACTAATGTGTCTGCTATGTTTTTTGCTAAATCAGGGTTTGTGTTTTGTACTGTAACCTTAAGTATCTGTGTATCTTTCACGGGTGATACCGTAATATCTTTTTTATTAAGCTTGTCTATATTTAAAGCTTTTGCCGTGTTTTCCAATACTGTATTGGATTTAGCCATTTCAGCATATGTGTAAATAAGACTTTTGCTTAAATCTACGTCTGTCTTGCTGATTTCTTTTTTAGCATCTATATCCTGCATTACTATTAATGTTGTTGAGGATTCATATAGACGGTCAATAAAAAAAATACTCACGGCAGCTCCCACTGCTGCAAATATTATCGGTATTATAATTATTAAGGCAAGATGTTTTCTGATTATTTGAAATATTTCTCTTAAGTCAATTTGATCAAATTGTTCTTCGTACATTTTTGCTCCTCGGTTAAAACAACCCTCTTAGGATATCTGTGGTGAGGGTTGTTTTTATGCTTGCTCTATGTATTCAATTTATTTATCTTTGTGTCATTTCTTAAGATTGCCTTACAAAATTTATAGTAACATTTAGGTGGATTTATGTCAAGATAAAAAGAAAATTGTCAAAAAATTGTCATACTCTTGAAAAGGAGGGAGGGTGATGGTATAATATGGGGAGAACGTTTTTAGATGTGATATTTTGATGATGAAGAATTATTTATGCTTTCATATGAATTAACGGTTTGTAATTTTTCATGTGAAAGTAACATAATATGGAGAGAATAAAATGTTTAATGCAGATTCACCTATAACAACTGAAAAGGATGATTTACTTAACAGAGATACGTTTGCGAAACAGCTTGCAAAGGCGATTATGTCGTATAATCAATTGAGCAGCTTTAATATTGGATTATATGGTGAATGGGGTTCGGGTA
>DAIMMU010000017.1:0-23767 GCA_036720515.1 Sedimentibacter sp. | reverse complement strand
GCCATAAGTCCTATTGCCTTTGCTGCATCTATCGGGCTTCCCCCGCCTAT
Source organism: Sedimentibacter sp. (assembly GCA_036720515.1). GTDB lineage: Bacteria > Bacillota > Clostridia > Tissierellales > Sedimentibacteraceae > Sedimentibacter. Next base: position 23,717 of record DAIMMU010000017.1, on the reverse strand, counting down.
TCCTACCAAAAAGTCACAGTTCCCGTCCTCATAAATGCTCAACCCTTTTTCAATCATTACATCCGTAGGTTCGCCATTTACTTCATCGTAAACTTCAAAACCGATATTCTGCTCCTCGAGTAAATCCTGGATTTTTTGAACATTACCCGTATCAGTCATTACTTTATCGCTTACAATCAAAGCTTTTTTACCCAACGGTCTTACTTTGATTCCTAATTGCCCGATGCACCCGGCTCCATACAGAACTGTTAAAGGCATTAATATTTGATATGAACTCATTGTAACCTCCCATATTGTTATTGCTGCATTAAATAATATGCATTATTCATGCCAACATTTTAATATTGATTTACAAATGTTTTCTGTTATAAATTTTTAATGTACCGTTACTTTTCTATACACTTTTCAATTTACTTTCACGGGATAACGTTAGTAATGTTAAAAAAAAGCAATGTTGTATGCTTTTATAACACTGTATAAAATTATAACATACCATGCTTTTTTAACTTCTGATATAAACTTGCTCTGTTAATCTTTAAAACCTGTGCCGTCTTGCTTTTATTTCCGCCGCATGCCTTTAAAGTATCCACAATCAATTGCTTTTCAAGACTGTTTAAATTATTTTTCAGGTCTCCTACGGAAACAACACCCCTGCCCTTTATTATTTTTTCAGGGAGCTGTTTAGCATGTATTGTATTTCCATCAACAAAATTATATGCTCTTTCGATAACATTTTCCAACTCCCTGATGTTGCCGGGCCACATATAATTCAATAAATAATCCATTGCTTCATCGTCTATCTTTTCAATATAAATACCGAATTTATTGTTATATTTCGAAATAAAAAAACTGCATAACGGCTCGATATCATCCAATCTTTCGCGAAGGGGAGGCAATTCAAGCAATAATACATTAAGCCGGTAATACAGGTCTTCTCTGAATTCCCCTTTTTCTATTTTCGTTAATAAGTTTTGATTAGTGGCTGCTATCAGCCTTACATCAATCTTCTTGGGTGAATTTCCTCCGACTCTTTCCACTACCTTGTCCTGAAGAACACGAAGCATTTTAGACTGCATATCGAAGCTCATATCCCCTATTTCGTCTAAAAACAGAGTACCCCCGTCTGCCAGTTCAAACTTTCCAATTTTTCCTCCTCTGACCGCTCCCGTAAATGCTCCTTCCTCATAGCCGAACAGCTCCGATTCCAATATATTTTCAGGTATTGCGGCACAGTTGATTTTTACAAAATTTTTATCCCGCCTGTTGCTTATTTCATGAATTGCATTTGCGAAAATCTCCTTGCCTGTCCCGCTTTCTCCTGTTATCAGCACGGTTGAATCCGAATTGGCAACCCTTCTGATTGTTTCTTTCAATTCAAGAATTTTCCGGCTGCTTCCGATTATATTATCCAAGGCATAGTAGTTTCCCTGAACCTTTTTTAAACGTTCTTTGTAATCGGTCAGCTGCCTGTTTGCTTCTTCCAGCCTTTTAAACAGCATATTTACTTCCCTGAAATTTTTAAACAATACCTTGCCTATGGCACCTGTAACTTTTCCGTCTTCTATGATGGGAATTCTTGAAGTTACCGCATCATATCCCTTAATCCTCTGTATTTGATCTATTTCCGCTTCTCCTGTTTTAGCTACAATATGAAGTCTTGTATTTTCTATAACATTTGTAACATGCTTGCCTATGGCATTTTCCCGCCCTATATGCAAAAAATCCAAATACGCATTGTTCATTTTTATTATGTAACCATCCCTGTCAACCATTACCAGGCACTCGGATGTGTTTTCAAAAAAAATTTCCAACGCTTTATTTTCCATTTTTATTATTTCAATTTCTTCTGCGCAGTTATAATTATTATACATTTTTCTTCCCTTTTACAAACAGTATATCTACTGTCATGCTTCATTATTTTGACTGCTGTTTATATCAGCTTATGATAATTATATCAGTTTAATGTTATTTATTCAATTATTAAGTGCAATAGATGACTATTGATTTATACATTCAGCATAATAGAGCTGCCGGTTACTTGTATCGCACCTTTCATTTCCAGTAATGTTATATTGCCTAACAATTCGCCGGTGTCCATTTTCGTTTCCTGTCTTAATTCATCAATTGTGTTTTTCCCTTTCTTAAGGCAGTTTACAATTTTCAGTTCATTTTCTGTTAATGTGCTGATATCCGTGAATACGTTTTGCAGCTTCATCAGCTTCTTTAATTCCATGATTTCTTCAATTATATCGGCAATTGACGTCGTTATTTTAGCGCCGTCTCTGATAAGTGCATTTGTTCCCTTGCTGTACAAACTGTCAATGTTTCCTGGAACGGCAAAAATTTCTCTTCCCTGATTGGCGGCATGACCGGCTGTTATTAATGTACCGCTTTTTTCCTGAGCTTCAATAACCAATACTCCGTCAGACAATCCGCTGATAATTCTGTTCCTGTCATGAAAGTTAAATGGAACCGGCTGTATATCAAAGGGATACTCGGTTATTATAGCTCCCCTGCCCTCATATATTTGCTTATAAAGCTCAAGGTTTTTTTTAGGATAAACAACATTTATTCCGCAGCCTATTATGCCAAATGTCTTTGCACCATACTTTAATGCAGTTTTATGGGCTGTCGTGTCAATACCCGCCGCGATGCCGCTGACTATATTTACTCCGATTTCCGATAATTCTTTGGTCAATTTTTCCGCTGCCCATTTTCCGTAGCTTGTAGCTTTTCTGGAACCTACAACGGCAATGGATATATTATTGATGGATTCCAAGCCGCCCTTATAGTACAATAAATAAGGAGGACTTTCAATTTGCTTTAGCTTATCCGGATAAGCTTCGTCAAAAATAGTTACTGCCTCAGCTTTTAACGAGTTCAGTCTTCCCAATATTTTTTCTTCAAAATTATTTTTGCTTTCGGAAAGCTTATTGATTCTGTCGGTTGTAAGCAGGAATAAATTATATTTCTCGCTTTCGAAGTTGTCCCACAAATCCTCCGGAGAACCGAAATAGTCTAAGAGCTTTGATGTTTTATTATTTGAAATTCCGTTTACAGAAAGCCATAATAGGGTTCTTTGATTAATATTTAAACTTTCCATATTACCTCCAGTATTTTCTGTCCAAGCTTCTGTACTGAATTGCTTCTGCTATATGCTTAGTTTCTATATTTTCAAAATCTTCCAAATCCGCAATTGTTCTTGCTACCTTTAGAATTTTATTGTATGCCCTGACACTTAAGCCCAGTGTTTCAAATGCGTTTTTCAGCAATATCTCCGAATCCTTGTTAACCTTGCAGAATTTTGCTATACCCTTTGTTGAAAGCTCCGAATTCGTTATTATACCCATATTTTTATATCTTTGAAGCTGAATATTTCTTGCTTTTATAATTCGCTTTTTTATTTCATAGGAAGTTTCTTCAACTCTGTTATCTTTTAAATCCTCATATTTGACAGGCAATACTTCAATCTGAATATCGATACGATTTAATAAGGGACCTGATATTTTCCCCAGATATTTATCAATTTGACCCTGGCTGCAGGAGCAATCGTGGGTGGGATCACCCAGATATCCGCACGGACATGGGTTCATGGAAGCGACCATCATAAATTTTGCAGGGAATGTAAATGACCCGCTTGCCCTTGAAATGGAAATTTGACCGTCTTCCATGGGCTGACGCAAAACTTCAATAACACCTTTGGGGAATTCGGGAATTTCATCCAGGAATAAAACTCCGAAGTGGGCTAAGGATACTTCTCCCGGCCGTGGTTTTGAGCCTCCGCCCGCCATAGATGTACGGGATGAAGTGTGATGAGGTGAGCGAAAAGGTCTTTTGATTATTAAGCCCTTATTTTTTAACAACCCCGATATGCTGTATATTTTAGTAACCTCCAAGGATTCTTCGAAGGTTAGATCAGGCAAAATGGTCGGAATGCGCCGTGCAATCATTGTTTTACCCGAGCCGGGGCTTCCTAAAAGCAAAATATTGTGCATTCCTGCAGCCGCTATTTCAACTGCTCTTTTCATTGCAGGCTGTCCCTTTATTTCGGAAAAATCCTCATTAAAATAACTCTGTTTGTCTGAAAAATCATATTTTAGCTTAAATGGAGCAATATATAAGTTTCCGTTTAAGTAATCGGTTAATTGGGTTATGCTTTCGACAGGTATTATGTCTAATCCTTCTATGGCACCGCATTCTTCTTTGTTGTCCTCCGGCACTATTGCCCTTTTAAAACTGTTGTTGCGCATGGAAATAACCATGGGCAAAGCACCGTCAATTGCGGTAACTTTTCCGTCCAAGGATAATTCACCGATTATGCAGGTTTTTTCATCCACGGGTTTGATTGCTTTGGAAGCGGCAAGTATTCCCACTGCAATGGGCAAATCTATTTGGCTTCCTTCCTTCTTTAAATTCGCCGGTGCAAGATTAACCGTAATACGGCTTACGGGAAAATCAAATCTGCAGTTTTTAATGGCAGACCGTACTCGCTCCTTTGATTCCTTAATTGAAATATCCGGTAATCCGACAATATTGAAATTAGGAAGTCCTCCGGATAAATCCGTTTCCACATCGACTTCATAACCTTCCAATCCGTAAAGGACACATGTTTTTATTTTTGAAAGCATAAGACCTCCAATAATTTAAGGTTATAAAATTATACTATAATTTTCCAATTATTTCAATAAGCAATTAATGTCTTAAATCATGGAAGGAGGCGAATTAAGGGGAAAAGCAGCAAGAGGAAAACTTCAAAGAGAATAAGTCTTCGTTCTGACTGATTGCTCCTAAAGCTGAAATATTCCTCCGTAACCGAATCCAAAATATTAATTCTGTTTGATAATACATCGTATCTTTCTGTTAACTCATAATAGTCGCTGAATATATCAAATATTTTTTTTGCTCTGATTGTGTTGAATTCCGGAGGTCTGTCAAGAAGCCTTACGCTTTCTATCGTATTATATTTAAATCTGATGCATTCTCCGATTGTCGAAACAACCTTTTTGGCGTTTGCTCTCAGCTTTCCCTTTTTTAAATATCCGATAAACACATCGGCTTCATCCAACACCACCTTCAGTTCTGCTTCTATCTTATTAAGTTCCGTTGATTTTGCAAGAATATTTGCAACAATATCTATAATTGTCTCATTATATTTAAATTGCTCCTCCGATTCGGACCATAATTTAATATACCCATCATTTGAAATATCTATTTCATGGGATTCATTATAAATTGCTATTGATTTGTTATCCAAATCGGTAAAGGAATTTCTCAGGTATTCCAAAAATACATTGATTTCATCCTGGCTAAATCCAACAAATGTAATACAGCCGTATTTGTACATGTATACTAATTTTTCAGATGAATATTTAAGAATTTTTTCTATATCGGTTTTATTAAGCTTAATATACTCTTTCCAGCCTTCCGATTTTAAGTTGGAAAACGAAGCTATTTGGGTGAGCGGAAGCTTTGATGCAACCTTATATGTATTAAATATTATTCTTTCCATATGCCGCCTACTTTAATAAATCAACAACCATTAGAACGACTTCAATAACTATCAAAATAACAATTACCCACTCTACAAAAAGCCCCCTTATCGAATGGCTTATGGCTGCTAAACCGTCAATTATATTTTTTAAAATTTCAGTCTTGCTTTTAATGACTTCATATCTGTCATTCAGCTCGAAGAATTCAGACATTTGCTCATAAAAATATTCTGCGTTCATATTTATCCAGGTTATATCCGGCTTATCCAAAATCATTATATATGCTATGGTATTGTATTCATGCCTTACAATCCTTGATGTAACCTTAGCAAGTTCCTTATTGCCGATATTAAGCTTTCCCTTTTCGAGATTGTCAATTTTGCTTTCCAAATCATCTAAAATCTTGCTTAGCTGCTCTTCAATTCTTTCAAGAGCAACGGATTTAGCGATTACTACCGAAATAAGCTCCGGATAAAACAAATCCATATCAGGAATCTGAACATAATCATCTGTAAACTCGATTTCTTCTCCTTCACTGATATGAAGAGCATAATCATCATGAAATCTATGGTAGTTTTCAATATCAATATCGGGCTTGATCTTTTTAAGATAATTCATAAGTTTTTCTATATGCTCTTTGGTCGAATTTATAAAAACTATGCTCCCGAAAGAAAACACATGCACAATTTCATCTTCATTTACCTCGTTTATAATTCTTTTAAGCAATTCACCCTGTAAAATCAGCGGTTCTTCCCACGTGTATTTTTTCTTGATATTACACTCTACCGCAATTTTATTTAAGTCAATTTCATTTGTGACGGCATAGGTTTTAAAATTTAAATTCTTCATATTCACCTTCTGTGTTGCTTAATTTTCTAATTATAAATAATGAGCAATTAAAATATCATTAAGCACATTACCGCTAAAACGGAGCAAATCCCTGCTCAGCCCACCAATCTTCCTTTAGTAAATTGTATTGATTGGTGAATTGATCCAAATGAACCTTTTCCCACTTAATCAGCATGTCGAATAACCCCTTGCCGGATTGGGATTTTGCATTATTCATAGCATTTTCATAAAATTCTATGGAGCTCTTCTCCATTTGCATTCCTATTCCGAATATGGACATTTCCTTAGTTGAATATAGCTTATCAACCTTATCCCACATATATATTTCAGGGGAAGGTATTACTATTCCGGATAACAATATGTCTTCAATTTCCACTTCACCGCCGTCACTCAATGCAGTCCATAATTTCCTTAAATATTCCGCATGCTTTAATTCCTCGTTTGCAAGTGACATAAATGCATCCTTGGTTCCATGTGTGTTAGCCTGTTCTCCCGCCATCTTATAAAACTCATAGCCTTCCATCTCATTTAAAATAGCTTGCGCTATAATTGATAATTCTTCCTTATACATAATTCCTCCTTATTTTATAGCATGATATATAGATATATAGATATATACCATTTTGTACTAATTATTAAACAATTATTCTTGTATATCTGCAAAATCTTTATAAAGCTTCAAACACTTTGCCGATGCTGTCATTAATAACCAAGTCTGCTTTTCTGTCCATTTGGGTTGATGTTTTGTTAATTAGTATGAGCTTGCTTCCTTTAAAATAATTAATGAGACCGGCAGCCGGATATACCACAAGTGATGTTCCTCCCACTATTAATACATCTGCCTTTTCAATAAATTCAACGGATTTTTCTATGACATTGCTGTCAAGGCTCTCCTCATACAATACAACATCAGGTTTTACAATTCCGCCGCAGGAGCATTTAGGTATTCCCTTTGAATTAACAATAAAATTAACATCGTAGAATTTGCCGCATTTCAGACAATAATTCCTGTTTACGGAGCCATGAAGCTCCAATACATTTTTGCTTCCTGCTTTCTGGTGCAGTCCGTCGATATTTTGTGTAATAACCGCCTTTAATTTTCCTTCCTTTTCAAGCTGTGCAAGCTTAATGTGAGCACTGTTAGGCTTTGCATCCAAAAAAATCATTTTATTTATGTAAAAATCATAGAAGTCTTCAGTGTTGTTTCTGAAGAAGCTGTGAGAAACCATCATCTCGGGCGGATACTTATATTTGGTACTGTACAATCCGTCAACGCTTCTAAAGTCAGGTATACCGCTTTCGGTTGAAACACCTGCTCCTCCAAAAAATACTATGTTGCTGCTTCTTGAAACTATTTCCTTCAATTCAGCATTCATGAAATACCACCTCCATATATGGTAAGGGGACACACCTCTTTTATAGGGCGCTCATATGCGGGTAAGAGGAATGTCCCCAAATATTAATAAATATTTGCTAATTTGTCTCCGACCATATCCATATTGAGATATTCGCTGTGTCTTTGCGGAATAGTTACCACGTCGGGATTGCCGTCGCTGATAAACCTTTCTCTTGAATTTTTCTCATATGAATTAAAATAATCATATACACCGCAATTATCTACATTAATTTCGCTTGCCGTCACGCGGTAAAGGCTTTTGAAATTTGTCAGTGTATCAAAGGGTGAATAAGCCGGTCTCCAGCCTACGTCTAAAACCGCAATGGTTTCATATTTGTTTCCTTCGTATTCACCTTTAATCATCGATTCAATAAATTCATCCTTAGGATTGCTGCCGTGAGGAAGAGCAAGGGTTTCAACCGCATAATCAGGCACATGCTGCTTAATTATATTGTTTACAGAGCCTATTTCAATTTGTATTTGCTCGGAATTCAATGCTGACATTTCATTGTGGCTGTATGTGTGATTTCCTATATCATACCCATTCTCAACAAGCCAGTTAAGCTTTTTATCTGCATATTCTTTTTGACCGAATATGTTGGTTCCTAAAAAAAAGCTTGCGGTTACGTCAAAATCGGGATATTTGTTTTTAAACTCTTCCAAAACTCCCACGGCACAGTCCGGGTCTATAATAACTTCGCCGTTTACTTCAATATAATTAAAATTGTTTTGCCTTCCGTCGTCAAATGTAAGAATTATCGGGGTAAATCCTGCCTGAGTTTTAATCTCTCCTTTGGCATAATCATTTAAGCTGATCATTCGATATCCGTTTTGGTACATGTATTCCAAATCCTTGCGAAAATTATCGGGAGTTCGCTGCCATACGGATTCTTCTTCACCGATTCCGTGATACATCAATATCATAATCTCTCCAAGCTCATTAGGATTTAATGACATGTCGATTGCGGAAATAGCATCCTCATCATCAGGCTCTTCGATATTTTCTTCATTTTCGGGTTCCTTTATTTCCGTATCTTCCGCTCCCTCAGTTACAGAAGGTGAATCTGTTTCTTCAACATGGGCTTCAATCACAGGGGCAGGGGTGCCCGCACAGCCTGTCAGCAATAATAGTGCAATTAAAATAATTATTTTTTTCATTTTACTCTCCTCTTTCTGTAACACTATTTTATATTATTCTAATATGAATGTCCATAAGAAGAATTTTAAAATTCATGTTTATTATTAACCGTATATTTGATATAATGATTAACAGGTTTTGAATAATTTTGGAGGCAGGATTTGAAAAACGATAATAAAAATGCTCAGGATAAGCTTAAGCTTTTGTATATATTGAATTTTATAGATTTGCCGTTGACAAATGTTGAGATTACAAATTATATATTAGAATATAACATGATGGATTATTTCACATTGCAGCTTTTGTTAAGCGACCTTTGCGATGTTAAATTTGCAGTGCTTAAGTCCAATAACGGAAATGAATATTACTCAGTTTCAGAAGCCGGCAAGGCAGCCTTGGAAATGTTCAGTGATAAACTTCCCGAATATTTTATAAAGGAAATCGAAAATAATTTTACACACATAAAAAAACATATAAAAAAACAGAGAGAATTATTCGGTCATTATTACAAAAGAAAAGACGATGAATATATTGTGTCTCTTCAGGTTACGGAAAACAACACAACAATTTTTAATTTAAGCATTAATGTTCCTTCCGAAGACATAGCAAAAAACATAATAAAAAAATGGGAAATAAGTCCGGAGAATATATTCGGGCAAATTATGAGAACATTAACATCAGATATTAACGAATAACCTTGATTAAATCGGGGACAAACTGCAAATCTATTGACCTTGCAATATTGTATCCTTTTTTTTCTATAACGGTAATTTGCTGCTTCTTTGAGTTTGTAACATAAATATTATTGCCGCCGCATGAAACGGATTCCGGATATCCTCCCAAGTATACCTTTTTAACAATTTCTCTTAGTGATTCATTTACAATATAGAGACTTTTGTCAACAATATTTAAAATATACAGCATATTATTTTCATAATCTAACAAAAAATCAGAAGCAAGCCCTTCTATAATTATTATGTCTTCAATATTTCCGTCTTTCAAATTTATAAAATTAATTTTAGTGTGTATATTTCCGTTCACATGGTAAGTCATGGCTATAATCGTATCATTCAACAGGAATAAGTGCATAGGCTTTCCGTCTGTTTTAAAGCTTCTTCTCAATCCATTGTCAATCGCATATTCCACCACTTCATTTTCTTCATAGCAAGATGTGTAAAGTGAGTTGTTTTTTTGCGAATATACTACATCGTGGGCTTTTATGCCCGCAGGTATGGACCCGGTCAGTGCAAATGAATTTAAATCTATAATTGATATATTGTCTGATTCAAAATTTGCAACATATATATTTTCATTGTCCAAGCACATATGCCGCGGGTCCCTTCCTACGTTTGTTTCTGATAATTCGTTGGATTTTCCGTCATACTTGTATATTTTGTTATTAAATGAATCAGCCATATACACTGAATTTTCAAAAAAAGCTATGCTATGAATGGCTAAGCTGTCACTTAATCCTAAATTTACTACCTTTTTTAGCGAGTAATTATCTTCGCAAAGCTCCATAATAAGCATTAATAACCTTCCACGGCTTATTCCCGTTGTGACAATTTTTTCATCATACACTGCAATCACCTCCATATAGTTTATGAATTACAACAAAAGAAGTGAATATTTTAATAATGTTTTAATATTTTTAATAAAGGCTCGTATGCAAAATGATTGCGTGCCGTGTCCTATATGCATTCAGGTTTTGTCATTACTCCTTCTTCATATGGTATGAGAAATTCGGCAATACTTGACTGAAAAGGAGCTATATCATATTGCTGAAAATATATTACAATTCCTTCAGGCAACAAAAAAAAATTGCGGAGTCTAAAGTTTTCTGTAATATTATTCTTGTAACTTTCATAATATACAGGGTCCATAAAAATTAGGTCCTTACTTATCTCATTTTCTATAAATTTTCTTATTAAATTAACCTCCTCCACATCATGTTCAAATAGTTGGCATAGCCGTATCATCTCCCCGTCCTGTATATTCCATGTGTCGGATGTTCTTACGATTATACCGCGATTACCTCCCAAACTGATATAGTTGTCATAATATAGACTTATAGCACAATTTTCGTTGTAGGTTATTGACGGGATATAAAATATTTTAAATATTCTAAATGGAACTTTGCTTTCTATTGAATTGTAATAGCTTTCTATAGCTGTCCTAAAAAAATCATCTGTGCATTCCCTTTGTACTTTTAGCGCTTTACTGCTGTAATAATTGTTAATCTTAGTTAAATTTCTTTGGTGGCTATAGGAAAAAAACTGCGGATATTGTATTTTATAGTCAAGTATCGGTCTTTGATTATAATATAATCTGTTTTCCAATACCATTAATATAACTTTAACGGGCATATTCGTTACCTCCTGTATCAGATTATGCTGAGTTTTTATTAAAGTGAAAAAAAGCACTCAATTATTTAAATGAATGCTTTTTATATCTGTAGTTCATTATCTCGCTGTAGGAATACACACTGTGGTTCCGATAATTAAAAAGTTAGCCGGTCTTAAATGAGGATTTGCAATAAGTAATTCAGATGGTGTAATATTATTTGCTATAGCCACGGTTGAAAGACTGTCTCCCGCCTGAATTACGTATTCGGTGGTTGTTCCTTCGGGACATCGGGCGTATTCTTCGGGCGGTATGCATAATTCTGTTCCGGGCACAATAATATTTGGATTGAATTCTTGATTTGCTTCTCTTAATTCATTTAAGCTTACATTGTAAGATATCAATATGTCACTTAACCTGGTTCCCTCCTGTATTGTCACTACCGTACCAAATGGACACCCGGCAGGAACATTCGGTATGCATATTTCCTGTCCTACCTTCAAATCATAGGGATTTGCGTCCGGATTGGATTCAAGCAGCAAATTCAAAGGAATACTGTATCTTTGGGCAATATTATAAAAACTATCTCCTTCCCTTATGGTATAGTAAGCACCGTTAATACATGGCGGTCTTTCGGGAACTCTTGGCACACAAATATTCATGCCCTCTGTTAAAGACCTTAATCTTAATGTAGGATTTAATTCAATCAGCCCCACCAAATTTGTTCCAAATCTTGTTGCAATAGAGTTTAATGTATCTCCCGGTCGCACTTCGTATGGCATTGTATATATATTGGGGCATAATTGCTGATTTTGTCTATAAATCACTATAATCACCTCATATTATAATTTGTTAGTTTATAATATTCATGAAGCAGTGAATGTTTCCTCAATATATCTTTACTTTACTTCATACTTTTTTCTTTCTTCAACGGCTAATTTGTCACATCTCTCGTTGTATGTATGTCCGTTATGTCCTAACACATGAACAAACTTCACATTATGCATTTCTGCCGCCTTTAAAAGCCTTTGCCATAAATCCTTGTTCAAAACCATCTTGCCGTCGGATTTCTTCCAGTTTTTTTTCTGCCATGAATCAATCCAGCCCTTATTGAAGGAGTCGGTAACATACTTCGAATCAGTGACAACCGTAACATCACAAGGCTCTTTTAATGCTTCAAGCCCCGCAATAACTCCCATTAGCTCCATACGGTTGTTGGTTGTATTCTCCTCTCCGCCCGCTAATTCAATTTCATGTCCCTTGTATTCCAATATTGCTCCGTACCCTCCGGGTCCCGGATTCATGCTGCAAGCGCCATCCGAGTATAAGCTGACTTTTTTCATTACTTTGACCCCTTGTTTTTAATAAACATAATTCTCAATATTCCGAAATGCTCTTCCAATTCTATGAGTTTATCCTCATTGAACTCACCGATTACATCTATTATATTGCATGCGTAATCGCCCTTTGATTTATTAACCATACCGATTATGTTAACATTGTGAGTTGCAAGGGCAGTTGTTATTTTACCGATCATATTGGGAATATTTTTATTCAGCACCACAATTCTGTCTGTTCCGGGATATCTGTCCATGGAACAGTCGGGAAAGTTAACGGAATTTGTAATGTTGCCCCTTTCTAAATATTCGGTAAGTTCTGTAGCAGCCATTTCCGCGCAGTTTTCTTCGGCTTCTATCGTTGAGCCTCCCAAATGAGGAATGCATACTACATTTTTGGCATTTAAAAGCTTTTCGTTGGGAAGGTCTGAAACATGATAGCCTACCTTGTCATTCTCCAAAGCTTCAATTAAATCATCTTCGTTGATTACTCCATGACGTGCAAAGTTTAAAATTTTTACACCGTCTTTCATCATTTTAATATTATCCTTATTTATATAATCTTTTGTCTCGTTATTGTAAGGAACATGAATGGTTATATAATCGCTTCTTTTGTAAAGCTCATTGATATCATTAGTATATTGAACGTCCCAGGACAGAGCCAATGCATTTTTCACCGAAATATACGGGTCATATCCTATAACTTCCATACCTAATTTTATTCCTAAATTAGCCACAAGATGTCCCACATTTCCAAGTCCTATAACCCCAAGAGTCTTGCCCTTAAGCTCCGGACCCACAAATTGCGACTTGCCCTTTTCTACGGTTTCCGCAACATCCTTGTCTAAGTTTTTTGTCCAGTCTATACTGTCCATTACTCTTCTTGAGCTCATTAAAAGTCCGAGAAATGTTAATTCGCAAACAGCATTTGCATTTGCGCCGGGAGCATTGAATACTACAATCCCCCCTTCGGAGCATCTTTGAACAGGTATGTTGTTCACTCCCGCTCCTGATCTTGCTATGGCTTTAAGCTGTTTAGAGAACTTCATATCATGTATATCCAAGCTTCTCATTACAATTCCGTCTGCTTCTGTTGTTTCTTCTTTTATTACGGTATATTTATCCTCGGGAAACAAATTCATAACGTCCTTTGGAATTTCACAAAATAGTGCTACCTTAAGCATTTTGTCCCTAATCCTCCTAATCATTTTAAAGATTAGTATACCGTTGAAATCATATAAAATCAAGTGCTAAGTTTCATTAATGCTAAAACAGCGATAAGTTTCATTCATGAAAACTTCCGAAATGTTTCGCATATAAAAACAGACACCTAATGTGTCTGTTCAGTAAGTACTATCTGCAGCAACCTCCCTTTCCGAAGAAGCTATTTCCTCCTAACAGGAAAAATATAACACCTAATATAATTAACCACTCAATCCAATCATTGGACTTATCGTCACAGCACCCAAAATTTGTAGCTCTAATTTCATCTGACATATAATTCACCTCTCTTAATTTATAATTTAATATATGTCTGATGAAAAAATATGTGATAGCATATAAATTATTAAAAAATCTATTTCTGTTTTTATATTTTATATTCGATTAAATATTACAAAATTTCCATTGCGGAATAAACCTTTTCTATTAATTCCTCAACATTTAAATTGTTTTCGGATTTTATAACGGATTCTAACTTAGGATTAATCAAGGGATGCTTGGGTGCAAACACAGAACAGCAGTCGTCATAGGGCAAAATCGAAATTTCATATGTACCTATTTCTCTTGCTATTTCTATAATTTCAATTTTGTCCAATCCCACCAATGGCTTTAAAATAGGCATATCTACAGCATTTTCAATAACTGACATGGACTTCATCGTCTGGCTTGCTACCTGACCTAAGCTCTCCCCCGTAATGAGCATATACATATTGTTTTCTGATGCTATCTTCTCGGCAATTCGCATCATAAAGCGCCTTGCCAATATAGTGGTTTCCTCTTCCCTGCAAAATTCCTTGATTGCCTTGTGGATTTCAAGAATATTAACACTGTACAATGTTATTTTTCCGCAATATTCTTCAAGCTTCTCCTTTAACTTTTTCACCTTTTCATCAGCTCTTTCTGAAGTAAAGGGATATGTGTGAAAATAGAGTGCATTTATTTCAACCCCTCTTTTTGCAATCATATATCCTGCCACAGGGCTGTCAATTCCTCCCGATAATAAAAGCAGTGCTCTTCCGTTTGAACCCAAGGGAAGACCTCCCAAAGCTTTGATTCTTTCGGATGAAATATAGCAGTTTTTCTTAATATCAATATAAATTTCAATATCCGGATTATGCACATCAACTGAGACCGTGCTGAATTTCTCCAATATCTTCCCACCTACCAAGGCACTGAAGTCCATTGACTTGATTGGAAATTCCTTGTCACTTCTCTTTGTTTTTATTTTAAATGTTTTTATATTATGTTTCGTTAACAAATATCCGAATAATTCTATTGTTTTTTCAATAATTATTTCAGGGTCCTTCGTTATTTTAACGGAAGGGCTTAAGTTTGAAATACCGAAAACCTTTCTTACTCTTTCCACTATTTCGTCCATATCATCTTCATTTTTGGTTTCAACATATACCTTGCCCGAATCTTTATATACGGACACATTATTAAATTTTTTAAGAGCATATTTAATTTGCTCAATTAATTTTTGCTCAAAGGAGCCTCTGTTTTTACCCTTTAAAAATATCTCTCCAAAGCTTACCGCAGCAATATTATACATAATTATCCTCTCTTTGTTATGCTTCTTATGTCTTTTACCGATTGTTTTATATTATCGATTACATATTCAATTTCATCAAAATTATTAAAATAGCCTATACTTATGCGTATAGTTCCTGCCTGATATTCCCCGCTTAATTTTATTGCCTCCAAAATCCTGTTATCTCTCGACTTTGAAGAGCATGCCGAGCCGGTGGAAACATAAATACCCTTATCTTCCAAATAGTGAAGCAATACTTCTCCAGGCACGTTTTTAAAAGAAACATTTATGATATGCGGAGCGCCTCCGTCTACTGGGCTGTTGATTACTATATCTTCAATTTCTTCCTTAAGCCTTTTTATATATTGATTTTTTAAGCTGTATAACTTCTTCGCTTCCTCTTCAAAATTATCATAAATTAATTCACATGCTTTGCCAAATCCAATTATTCCCGGTGTGTTTTCTGTACCGGAGCGCATTCCCCTCTCCTGTCCTCCGCCGTAGGTAAGGGGATTTATTTTTAGCCCCGAGCGGACAAACAGCCCTCCAAGACCTTTGGGCCCGTGAATTTTGTGACTGCTGAAGGATAATGTATCTATTGACAGCTTATTTACGTCAATTTTAATTTTTCCATACGATTGTATCGCATCAATATGCAATTTTGTATTTTTATTTTTATTTTTTACAATATTTTTTATTTCATTTAAATCCTGTACTGTTCCTATCTCATTATTCGCATGCATTATTGACACTAAAACAGTATTTTCATCAACCATGTCATCAAGCATGGAAGTATCGATCTTACCGTTTTCATCCGTATCAAGATACTTAACAAAGCATTTATCTTCAAATTGTTTAAAAACATTGTATACTGAGGGATGCTCTATTTTTGTCGTAATAATATTGTTATGCTTGTTTAAATTGTGCAGGTGCCCAAATATAGCAATATTATTGCTTTCCGTTCCTCCCCCGGTAAAATAAATTTCCTGCTCTTTTGCGTTTATCAGCTTAGCGGCAGACTTTCTTGCTTCATCAATTTTCTTTTCAACCATTAATCCCATTCTGTGCAGAGAAGAAGGATTCCCGTAATAATTTACGTTTGTATCTATTATTTCCTTTAACACTTCATCCCTTACCTTTGTTGTTGCACTGTTATCCAAATATACTATCATGAGTACCTCTCAATTTAAATTAACTGCGTTTAAAAGCGCAAAATTTGTAAAAAAAGCTTGCATATTGTTTTTATGTTTGCTATAATTATTAATGGTTATCCCCCCCGATAACCAAAATATATTCCCAATACCCCTTTTATGCATATTAATGCTTCACAACAATGGCCACCAGGCCATTTTTGTGTTTATGACATACCCCATTTTTCAGAATGGTTTTCTCTGAAAAATGGTTGGTATGTCAAACGCACAGAATGCCAAATTTGTGCGACGTTAGGAGCAAACAAATTTGATGCATTCCCCTGCGTACCCCGGCAACAGTTACCGTATTCCACCCATTGTTTTTCTATTTATTTTTCTACCCATTCTTTTTTACTTATATATTTACTTTCCTATCTCTTTCCCAACCTCTCCCAAATACAGCCCCGACACCCTCTTCACCACTTCATTTTCAGATGAATCAAATGCCATATTGTCAATAGTCCTTATAGGCAGCACATCATTTGATGTACCGGTTATAAAGGCGCCGTCAAAATCTTTTATCTCATCAAATTTGATTATCCTTTTTTCGACATCTATTGAGTTTTCACTGCAAACACTGATAACCTTGCTTCTTGTAACACCCAACAGAACCGCAGAATCGGGAGAAGTTATGAGTTTGCTGCCTTTTACAAAAAATACATTGGACTTGCTGCCTTCGCTGACTGTATCATCATGGTTAATTAATATTGCTTCGAAAGCATTATTTTCTTCCATAATTCTTGCAACATTGTCTTTCAGTTCCTTCTGGTATGATTTAATATTGGGATTTGTTCTTTCCATTTTCACAGTAACGGTATGTATTCCTTCATTGAATTCTGCCTTTGAAGGATAGTAGCTTTTTATAAAGTAAAACAATGTAACAGGATTATTTTTAAAGTAATAAGAAACTCTGATATTGCAATTTTTGAAAGAATTCGCTTTTATTAATAGTTCTATGGAGCTTTTAAATTCATCATAATCCAAACCGCCCATAACTTTGCTTAATCGAATGCTTTCATTCATGCGTTCAAAATGTTCCTTTAAAAAAACCGGGCTGCTTTCAATAACTCTTATAACCTCGTAAATTTTAGGGGATTCTTCATTTAAGAGCAGCTCCGTTTCTTTCTTTGAAATTAACTGGTTGTTCATTACATTTTTATCGGATACTATATTAATCATTTTTACCTTCCTTTTTAGAATAATTTAATGTTTGCTTTATTTCTTCCGATGATTTAATTTTTTTGAAATGTTTCCAATGGTCCGGAAACAGCTTTAAATATGCACTTTGACATAACCTTGAATCTATTAACAAAACTGTTCCCTTATCTTCCTCTGTCCGTATTACCCTGCCTGCCGACTGAAGTATTTTGTTAAAACCGGGATATTTGTAGGCATAATCATAACCGGAATTCATTTTTCCGTCAAAGAATGACTTAATTATATTTCTTTCAAAAGAAATTTGAGGTATTCCAGTACCTATTATAACTGCCCCTATTAATTTTTCAAGAGGTAAATCAATTCCCTCAGAAAAAATTCCTCCGACAACGGTGAACAAAACCACATTTCTGTCATTTGTAAAGCTGTTTACAATTATCTGCTGTTCTCCTTCATTAATTCCCTGGCTTTGAAGAATAATATTGGATGTGTCATACAATTCTTCATATGCGGCATAAACCTTATTCATAAAAAAATATGATGGAAAAAATATCATGTAATTTCCCTCTTTTTCGGTAATCAGGGTATTGATATATTCACATGCTTTTTCTATATTTAAATCCCTAAGAGTATATTTCATGGATAGGTCCGAGGTTATCATCAGATTTAAATTTTCTATATCAAAGGGGGACTTTATTTTTAATATATAATCATCTTCACTTCCTCCTAAAATATATCTGAAATATTTTAACGGAGTCAATGTTGCCGAAAAGAAAATTGATGACCATGCATTTTTTTCTATCTCCATTAAAACTTTGGAAGGATCAATCAAAAATAACTTCACCATTGTTTTATTATCTGCAGCATCCGCATAATAGCAAAAATTATCATCGGCAATCTCGGATATTTTTATAAAAAATATACTTTTAAAGTATATGTCCGTAAGTTCATCAGGCGCTTTTTCATTTTTTAAGTCGCTGAAGTATTTTTCGGCCTTATCAACAAATCTACGAAGGGCATTTATCGTATCTGAAGGCTCGTTTATTATTTCTGCCTCCTTAATACTCTTTTTTATATCTAAAAATTTCTTATTTATGTTGTACAATTCTTTGCTTATGCTTTTTTCGGCTTTCATCATTTTATATACTTCATAAAATTCTTCTTTAACAATTTCCGGCGAATACATATTTCTTGTTCTGTCTTCAAGATTATGGGCTTCGTCTATAAGAAGTATGTCCTTATCTTTGTTAAAAATATTATCTCTTTGAAGCGCAACCTTAGGATCAAAATAGTAATTGTAATCACAAATTACCAAGTCTGACATGTAGGCTAAATCAAGGCTCAGTTCAAAGGGACAGAGCTCATGCTTTTTCCCGAGCTCTTCAATATATTCTTTTGTATATAAACAATTGCTTTTTAAGGTTTCTCTGAAAGGAATATTCAGCTTATCATAATAGCCTTTGGCATAGGGACAGTATTCCGGTTCACATTTAACTTCCTCCATGAAGCATATTTTTTCTTTGGCGGTAATAACGGTGGTCCTTATATTAAGACCCTTTGACACCATCATTTTAACAGTGTTAAATGCAATGGTCTTTGTTGATGATTTGGCAGTCAGGTAAAAAATTTTCGAATTTTTCTCACACATGTACTTTATTGCCGGAAATAAAACAGAAATAGTTTTACCCACACCTGTTGGTGCCTGAGCAAAAAGCTTTTTGCCGAACTTTATGGTCCGGTATACAGCCACCGAAAAATCTCTTTGTCCTTTACGGTAATTTTCAAAGGGAAATTTTAACTCCTGAATTGTTCTGTCCCTTTCTTTTCGAAGATTTATAATTGTTTGTGCCCAATCAATATATGTATTTAAAAGATCATAAAAAAATGTTTTTAATTCTTCTATACTGTAAGAATGTTTTATGGTCTTTGTTTCCCTGGTATCAATATTATAATACCTAAGCTGAACATTAAGCTTATCCAAATTGTTCAAAAGCCCGTACATATAGCCGTAGCATTTGGCTTGAGCCATATGTGCAGTGTTGTATTCGTCATCTATATAACTTAAATTCGTATATGTTGATTTTATTTCATCTATTGTTATTTCATCATCTTCCGTTAAAATACCGTCAGCTCTGCCTTCAACGGAAAACAATATGTCATTGAGCATAAATTCATTTTTAAGATAAAATTCCTTATGATAATTATCTCCCATTTGAGACTGCAGAATTTTATGAGCCTTGATTCCTTCCATTGCTCTGTCCAAGCTTAAATTTTTAAAATTTATATCTCCGCTTTTATAAACAAATTCAACTAATTCTCTGACCGAAAGCTTTATATTGTCCATATAATAACTCCTTTTGATGGGGGCATTCCTTTACAGGACATACAAAAATAAACACCCGCAGTGTTTATTATATCAAAAATTTTATATTATTTAAATGATTATTATAATCGCAGGGAAATTCATTAATTTATTTGCTCCTCACGTCGCATAAATTAGGAATTTTGTGCGTATGACCTACCAGCCATCTGTTCTTCGCTATCGCTCGAACATATGGGGTTAGGTCATAAGTATTGTACACAGGTAACCGTATTTCCGTCAATATTTAACTTATCAGACAATCCTTCCACCAACATTAAGCCTCTTCCCGATTCCATGAAATCATATTCCCCGCAATTTTTATGGGTATAGCAAATACCGGTTCCGTCATCCGAAACCTCAATAATAATTCGTGATTTGTTAATGTAAATTTTTATATATACCATTTTATTCAAGTCTTCACAGTTACCGTGAACGACACTGTTTATCATAAGTTCATAAAGAATAAGTTTTGTATTAAAAAATGCATTAGGATTTATTATGTCTTTAATATTGCGAAGTATTTCATCAACAAGCTTTTTAACACATTTTATGTCGCTATGGACTTCTTTTTCTATTAAATAATCCATTACCATTCCTCCCGATAGTAATATACCCTGTTTTTATAAGCCTAAACAGCGAAGTATATTAAAATTATAAGGAAAATTTAGTATTATTTATGTATTGATTTAAATTTCTCCGGCTAAAATGCTGTCAAATAATTTCCATATTTCTTCCACCCCTAATTTTGAAGCTGCTGAAAACGGATAAATTAAATTGTTATCATTTATTTGCAAACATTTTTTAACAACATTAATACTTTTCATCTGCTGAGACTTTGACAGCTTATCTGCCTTTGCCGCTATAACATAACCTGTAAATCCGAAGCTTTTTATCCATTGATACATCTGCTGGTCATTCTTCCCCGGCTCATGCCTGATATCCACCAGCAATATAATTTCTTTAAGCTGACGCCTGTTATGCAAATATATATCAATCATATCAGCCCATCTGTCTTGTTCTGATTTTGATACTTTTGCATAACCGTAGCCCGGAAGATCCACAAAATTCAATTCATCGTTTATGTTGTAAAAATTCAAGGTCTGTGTTTTTCCGGGCTGTGAGCTTGTTCTTGCAAGATTTCTCCTGTTTAGTAAAGCATTTATCATCGAAGACTTGCCCACATTGGATTTGCCCGCAAATGCTATTTCAGGAACTGTCGTATCCGGATATTGCTCTTTTTTAACTGCTGTTATCAATAACTCTGCTTTTCTGATAATCATATATAATCCTTTCTTGTTACAATTTGACAGATGAATAAGAAAAATGATAAAAATATGAGCGAACATTTGCAGGACACGACTATAATTCTACCGTAACGCTTCTTTTACCACATCGTCTATTTTATCCGCATAAACAATTTCCATGGTGCGAATTATTTTTGAGTCTATCTTTGAAACATCGGCTTTGTTTTTAGAGCAAAGCACTACCTTTTTTATACCCGCTCTCTTTGCGGCAAGCAGTTTTTCCTTAAGTCCTCCTATGGGCAGAACCCTTCCTGTTATTGTAATTTCACCTGTCATTGCCACATCTTTTCTCACCGGCTTCTTGGTTAAAGCGGAAATAATCGCTGTTGCCATCGTTATGCCTGCGGAAGGTCCGTCCTTTGGAATTGCTCCTTCAGGTACATGAACATGTATGTCGGTTTCTTTAAATACTTGATAATCAATATTAAAGTTTTCGGCATTTGCTTTTATATAGCTTAAAGCAGCCATTGCGGATTCCTTCATTACATCTCCCAATTGTCCCGTAAGCTGAAGCTTTCCGTCACCCTTCATTGTATTTACTTCAATAAACAGTGTTTCTCCTCCAACCTGAGTCCATGCAAGTCCGGTAACGACTCCAATCTGGTCTTCTTCGTAAGCAGTATCATAATCATATTTTGGTATGCCTAAATATTTTTTTATGTTGGAATTATTTATGTTTACGGATTTTTTGTTTTTTTCTACTATTTGAACGGCAGCTTTTCTGACTAATTTTCCTATATTTCTTTCTAAGTTTCTGACTCCGGATTCTCTTGTATATCGTTCAATTATTTCATTAATTACATTTTCTGAAATATTTACTTGATTTTCTTTTATTCCATGTTCGGTCAACTGCTTTTTTACTAAATATTTTTCTGCAATATTTCTTTTTTCCACATCTGTGTATCCCGATATTTCAATAACTTCCATTCTGTCCAAAAGAGGTCCCGGTATGGTTGCCGTTGTGTTTGCCGTCGTAATAAACATTACATTTTCCAAGCTGAAGGGTGCCTCGATATAGTGGTCTGTAAATGTACTGTTTTGTTCAGGATCAAGGGCTTCCAAAAGTGCCGAAGCAGGGTCACCTTTAAAATCACTGTTTAATTTGTCTATCTCATCCAATAAAAACACAGGATTGTTTACCTTAACCTTTGCAATGGACGATATTATTCTTCCCGGTATCGCACCTATATATGTTCTTCTGTGACCTCTTATTTCAGCTTCATCTCTCACTCCGCCCAAAGAAATCCTCACATATTTTCTGTTCATTGCTCGGGCTATTGACTTTGCAATGGATGTTTTTCCTACTCCCGGAGGTCCCACAAAACACAATATGGGTCCCTTCATATCCTTTTTAATATGTTTTACCGCTAAGTATTCCAATATTCTATCCTTTACTTCTTCCAATCCGTAATGGTCTTCGGAAAGTATTGTCCTTGCTTTTTTTAAATCCGTATTGTCCTTTGTTTTTTTATTCCAAGGCAAATCCAAAAGCCAGTCAACATATGTTCTAATAACTCCCGCATCCGGCGAGGAAGGTGAAATTTTAAGAAGCTTGTTTATTTCTTTTTCGGCTTTTTCCTTTACTTCCTTAGGCATGTTGGCTTCCGTGATTTTTTGAAGATATTCATCAACTTCAAAATCAGTATCATCTTCGCCTAATTCTTTTTGAATTGCCCGCATCTGCTCTTTCAAATAATAATCCTTTTGAAATTCACTTACCTGTTTTTTTACAAGCTCGTTTATTTCATTTTCTATCTGCAGCACCTTAATTTCTTTTGCCAACAGCTTATTTATTGATTCAAGTCTTTTATATGGATCAAATATTTCTAAAATAGATTGTTTTTGCTCTATTTTTAAATAAATATATGAAGCAACAACATCTGCAAGCTTATCCGGATTTTTGATTTCCTTAAGTGATATTACCGCATCCGGTGCTATTTTTGCATAAATTAAAGCATATTCTTCAAAGTTGTTAAGTGTAAGCCGCACCATTGCCTCCAATTTATCATCGGAAGGCAGACTGTCATCATAGATATATTCGTCCAAAGTAACTTCAAAATAGGGTTCTTCCTGGGCTATGGAGGCAATTTTCGCCCTGTTGATACCTTCAACCAACACCCGTATATTGTCTCCGGGCATTTTTATCATTTGTTTTATTTTGCAAATGACGCCCACTTCATAAAAATCATCTTCCTTGGGCGATTCCAAGTCTGCAACCTTTTGAACAGTCAAGAAAATGTCAGAATCTTCAAGCATTGCTTCTTCCAATGCATTGATTGATTTTTCCCTCCCAATGTCAAAATGTATCACAGTGTTTGGAAAAATGCCGATACCCCTTATAGGAATTAACGGAAGATTTCTTCTTTCTATATTGTAATTGTTAATCATACTTTCTCCTTATG
>DAIMMU010000206.1:0-3771 GCA_036720515.1 Sedimentibacter sp. | reverse complement strand
ATTCATTCCCAAATACAATTCAAAAAGCAGTCTCTAAATAAATGATAACTAAATGAGACTGCTCATATAACAATACTAAATAATTTATTCTAAATATTTTTCTATTTTTTTTTAAGGTTTCTTCCGGTTATTTAATAATATAATCAGATATCTTCGTCTCTTTCCATTCATCACTAACTATTGCAGGGTTTTTAGTATATAAAGTTATCCCGCCATTTTCATCAATTACAGCTTTAAAATAAAAATTACTTTCTTTCGGCTTCAAATATTCGTCATAATATATTTGATAATTTTTGTCACCACTTTCCTTGGCTTCTTTTATATACTCAACCGTATCCGGATCTCTATCATAGTTTTTATCTATTAATGTATAATCGAAAATAGCTTCAACCTTCCCATTTACAACTTCTTCGTGATAATCTGAGATTATAAAATCTAACAGTTCGTAATATGGAGAAAAAACATTTGTGCATTCTTCTTTTAAATATGCACTTATTTTATCATAGCTTGTTTCAGTTTCCTTATCTATAAATTGCCATGCAGAATCTTCAACTGTCATCTCCTCATTTGATAAGTTTAAAATATCTCTTATTTTATAATATAACTCTTGAGGGAGACCCCATATTTTAATATTATCAGTCAAATCATTATAAGCAAGTGCTAAAGAAAATTCATGTTCTAAGCCAAGAAAGTTTTTATCCTTATTACGATAAATTCCTAATATATATTCCTTGTTATCTACACTTTCATCCCTTGCCAATGTAATAATAATATTTGAAACCATATCATCTGAATCCGGCCAGTTTTCTTCAGATAAATCACTCCATTTTGCATTATTTATCTCATCAATAAGGTCAGTCCATATATTTTTATCCAATTTCACAGTAGCTTCATTAGATAATGTCTGTCTTCTAATTTGAACAACTTTTGTTTCGTCAATTTTATGCATATTTCCATCATCAGGCGGATTGCTTAATAAACCTGCAGCCAATAGTACAATTATGACAATGGCAACCGCTATCACCCAAAACTTAGGTGTTTTGTATTTCAATACATTTTTAATTCTTCCCTTTGTATTGTTTTCACCAAAGGCAATGGGGCAAAATCCAGTTATTTTTCTTCCCGTTGACAAGGAAAGAAGTGAAGATGAATATTCTTTCTTTATATCATTTCCCAATTTTTTTATTACACTTTCATCACAGGACAACTCCATATCCTCACCCATAAGGAAAAATGCTATCCATGCCAAAGGGTTAAACCAATGAATACAAGTAATCAAAAATGAAATTAATTTTATAACATGATCAAAGCGCTTGATATGCGTCTGCTCGTGCAATGTAATATATGTTCTTTCAGTTTCCGAAAGATTGACAGGAAGATATATTTTTGGTCTGATAATGCCAAAGACAAAGGGAGTTTTAAATTTATCCGTCTCATAGATATTGTCTGTAATGAGTACTGCACTTCGAAGCTTTTTATATAATTTAACAATTGTAAAAACGCCATAGACAATTAATAAGAAAATACCTAAAAGCCAAACAGCTTCACCTATTGCTAACCAAATTTGCATAGGATTGGCACTTGCCATCGGGGTGGCAGTGGGTAATATATTATTAACACTATTATCGATTGCTGCAATACCGCTATTAATTTCCGGCTTAGGCATATAGGCAATATCTTGGGGAACAACCGTGCTTGAAGGAATTAAGCTTATAATCCCTTCAAATGAAAATGGAGAAATTAATCTGAATAATACTGCAAACCAAAGCATGTAGGAAAATATTTTAGGAAACTTTTTTAAAAATAGTCGAATTATCATTACAAACAAAATAACATAACTTGATGTAATGCTCATATTTATTATCTGTAAAAATATTTTATCCATGTAAATCCCCCTTATGTTCATCAATTAGCCTTTGGAGCTCGCTTACTTTCCCAGAACTCTTTTTTAGTCTATATCCTTTAAACTATACATAGTTTATAATATATAGACCGTGATGTCAAGTAATTTTTATGCCTATTAAGCCTTGAATAAAATGGAAACTGTCGATATTAGGAATAAAACAGCACCTAATTTCTTTATCGGTCTCACAAATAAAAAAGAGCATATTAGCTCTTTTATACTTCATTTATTATTACGCTGCTGCCGTTAAGAATATTTATGGCATTTGCTCCGTCGCCGTTTACATACTCTCCAAAATTATCAAATGACCATTTTATATTTCCGCTTAAATAATCCAATGATTCAACAAATGCCTTTACAGTAACATTTGAAATTTTGTCAAGCCTGATATTAATATTGTTAACTCCGTCAAAGAGCCATTTATTATTAAATCCGCTGTGTATTAAATCCAAATTATAGCAATTCACTACCTCTACATCAATATTCTCAGGCAGAAAAATTTCAAGATTTCTGATATTTGAATAGCTGTAATTATTCTTTACGTTATTTGCCGAATAAATATACAATACATTGCCGGATTTTTCATATTTTATATTATTTAAACCCGCTAACTCATCTGCTTCTTCTTTGCTTGAAGCATAAACGTTCAGCTTGCCTATGCCGCTTATTTTATTGTCAGATGTGGCTCTGATAACCAGATTGCTTGTATCGTCAATAATTATTCTATTTATACTTTCATCAACAATATATTCATCTATTGGCATATCCATGTCATAAGATACGGATAAAAACATACTTTCTAATCTGTGGAACAAGCCGCTTTCATTGACTGCAAATATTCCTATATTCAAAATTAATATGATAAATATAAGAAATATACTGAATAAATCATATTTTATTACCACACCTTCATCCTTGGATGCATATCTGTACCATAATACTTCCAAACCGATCAATATCAATATAACAGGCCACATTTTCAGAACCATATTCAGAGCAGAAAATTTATTTATCAGTGACAGAAATAAAATCACCCCAAATGCTATTAACATTACGCCCATTGAAATAGTTCCAACGCGTTTAATCTTCATCATCATTCTCCTCCCGCTCTTCGTCATTTACCACTGTAATATTTTTATTTTTCATCAGCATATAAATACCCGCCAAAATAAAGATTAAGGATACTATGGATGTTTGTATATATTTGCGAATTTCATAATTAATCAAAGGATACAGTATTCTTTCAATCAAAATCATCACACCCAAGCCAATTAAAGCAAACCCAACCCATTCAGGTTTAATATCAGGAAAATCCAATGTTTGACTTCTCGTTTCCTCCTGTGTGCCCTCTGCAATATGCATTGCATCAAAGAAGCTGTAAAACCATATTAACGGCAGCAGGAACAAAAGCATCGAAATCCCCAGCCATCCCATGAAGAATATGGAAAAGAAGAATGCTCCCATTATAATCAATCCTTTTTTCTGATAACCCAAGTACATGTGACCTGCTCCCGGTATCACCGATAATGCAAGAGAAATGCTTTTCTTATTTAATTTTTTGTCCGGTATGTCGTTGTATGATTCGGAATTATTATACAGTTGTTTTATTTCGATACTTTTCCAGGCTGAAAATACATCTATTAAAGCAATCAGCCACAATATAAGATAACCTATAATTGTTAAAACCAAGAAAACTTCCTCGTATGTTAGAAAAGCTAAACCTACACCGCCTGAAACTCCTACGACTAAAAAAATAAAAAATATTAAAGCTCTTTCTTTTAACCCTATATACAAGTGTGCTAAACCCGGTATTGCCGAAAATATAAATGCTATAAATTTACTTTTATCTCTCATTATTTTCCCTCCAA
>DAIMMU010000016.1:0-24088 GCA_036720515.1 Sedimentibacter sp. | reverse complement strand
TGTTTCATAACCCCATTGGTGCCTTTCGCAGAAAGGTGGTTTTATAGAAATGAAAATAGCGATTATAGGAGGGGGCCCGGGTGGATATTATGCGGCTATAAGGGCAGCTCAGCTGAATGCGGAAGTAACACTGATAGAAAAGGAGCACATAGGAGGAACCTGCCTTAATAAAGGTTGTATACCCACAAAGGTATTGCTGCATGCCGCAGGCGAATACGAAAATATAAATAAAAATTTAAAGGACTACGGCATAAAGATTACCGGAGCAGAATTGGACTGGGATAAATTGCAAAAAAGAAAAACAATAATTGTAAGAAAGCTGATTGCCGGAGTTGACAATTTATTAAAAAACAATAAAGTAACAAAGATAATGGGTGAAGGAAGCTTTGTCAATAAAAATCAATTAAATGTAAAGGCAGATGACGGCACCGAAACAATTGTTGATTTTGATTATGCTGTAATTGCCACCGGTTCAAAGCCTGTTATAATCCCCATACCGGGTATCGAGCTCCCCGGAGTTGTCACCAGTGATGAAGTATTGTCCCTTAAAGAAATTCCAAGCTCCATGGTTATAATAGGAGGAGGAGTAATAGGCTCTGAATTTGCGGCAGTATTCGGTGCTTTAGGATGCAAGGTAACAATAATTGAAATGCTTCCGAATATAGTGGCTAATATGGATCAGGATATTGTTGCTCCTTTAAAAGAAAAATTCAAGAAAAATGGTATAGAAATATATACAGATACAAAGGTGGTTTCAATTTCTAAAGCTGAAGAAGGCTTAAGAGTGAATACACTGTCCGGCGGCGAAGAAAAATCGTTTAATGCAGAGAAAGTGCTGCTATCCATAGGAAGAAAGCCTGTTACGGATAATTTGGCACTAAAAAATGTGGGTATCGAAACAAACAGAGGAGCAATAGCCGTAAATAAAAACATGCAGACAAATGTTGAAAATATTTATGCTATCGGTGATGCAACGGCAGGAGTAATGCTTGCACATGTGGCGTCTGCGGAAGGAATAGTAGCGGTTGAATCCATTATGAACAAAAAATCTTCAATTGATTTTAAAACAATTCCTTACTGTGTTTATACAAAGCCTGAATTGGCAGGAGTAGGCTTAACAGAAGAGCAGGCAAGAGAAGAAGGATACGATGTAAAAACAGGTGTATTTCCTATGAATTTAAACGGCAAGGCAATGATTGAAGCAGAGCAGGAGGGCTTGGTGAAGTATGTAATAGACGCTAAGACAGGAGAAGTGTTAGGTCTTCACATGTCGGGACCAAGCGCTACGGAGCTTATTGCGGAAGGTGCTCTTGCAGTGAGGCTTGAAGCGACAATTGATGAAATAACTTCAACAATTCACGCTCACCCGACAGTGGCGGAATCTCTCCATGAAGCAGCCCACGCAGTCAGCAACAATGCAATACACATACCGAAACAGTGATATGGCACATATGTATGATGTTCTGAAGTACCATTGATTTGCAAAAAAAAATTTATATAAAAAAAGCAATGTTTAGCCCTCTTAATTATGGATATATATTTAATAGAATATAATAAGGAGGGATTTTTTTATGAAATTGCTTGTTCCCGTAGACGGCTCCAACGCTTCGATTGGGGCGGTAAAGAAAGCATTGGAATTATCAAAACAATATAATTTTTCAATCAAGCTCATCTCAGTTGTTGCCGAAAAAAATTCGGAATACAGAAGGCATGAAAATGCGTGGAAAGGTGTGGACGGCTCTGTAATAGCGGAAAGCGAGGAGCTGGAAAAACAATTGGAAAAGAAAATTAAAGAAAATGCAGAAAGACTCTTAAATGCTATAATATCCAAATTGGATTTCAACGGTATCAGAGTGGAGAGTGATGTCCTGCTGGGTGAGCCATATGTAAAAATATTAGAAACAGCAAAAAATGATAAAATTGATATGATTGTAATGAGCAACAGGGGCTTTTCTAAAATCAAAAGATTTTTTGTAGGCTCTGTTACCCAAAGGGTTATAGCAGAAGCTCCGTGCCCCGTATTGGTGGTAAACACTAACTTTGAACCTTGATTAATATTATTTATTGCTATTTTGAACGAAAATTTATGGAGGGTATATGCGGATAGTAATAATAGGAGCTGTGGCAGCCGGAACTTCGGCTGCTACCGAAATCAGAAGAAACAACAAGGAAGCAGAAATAATAATCTATGATAAAGATGGATATATTTCATATGCCGGCTGTGGAATGCCTTTTTATATCAGCGGTGAAGTTGAAAATTTCTCGGATGTTGTTCCAAGAGATGCGAAGTTTTTTAAAGAAAAGCACAATATTGAAATTAATATTGTGCACGAAGTATTGTCTGTAAACCCGGATAATAAAACATTAAAGGTGAAAAATTTATTAACGGGTGATATTTTAGAAGACAGTTATGATAAACTTATAATTTCAACCGGTGCTTTTTCAGTAATGCCTGACTTAAAAGGCTCTGACAGAGAAAATGTGTTTCTGTTAAGAAATATAAACGATATGAATGGAATTAAGAATTTCATAGAGGCAAAAAAGCCAAAGTCGGCTGTTATTATCGGAAGCGGATTTATAGGGCTTGAAATGTGCGAAGGCTTTAAGCACCTTGGGATGGACGTTTCAATTGTTGCCCGATCTAAAATTGCAAAGGGTATCGACAATGATATGTATTCATACATTGAAGAGCATTTGAAGGAGAAGGGCGTAAATGTTTATACAAATACAAAAACAATGGAAATTAATGACCAAGGAGTTGTCATAGGTGACGGAAGTATAATCAAAGCCGATATTGTACTTCTTGCAACAGGTGTAAAGCCAAATACAGCTCTTGCAAAAAGTATGGGAGTTGAACTTGGTGTAACGGGTGCAATCAAGGTTGATAAGCATATGAGGACAAATATAGAAGATGTTTACAGCTGCGGCGATTGCATCGAAATATTTAATACCATAAATGATAAGCCTGTTTACAGACCGTTAGGCTCTACGGCTAACAAGACCGGTACAATTGCAGGAAGAAATGTGCTGGGAATAAATGATGAATTCAAAGGTGTACTTGGCACAGGAATATTCAGGGTTTTCGATATTACGGTGGGGATGACAGGTTTATCCGAAGAAGAAGCGGTTAAATCAGGATATAATGTGTCCGTTTCGATTGATAAAAAACCAAACAAACCTGAATATATGGGAGGCAGACCGATTGTTATCAAGGCTGTTGCCGAAAAGGAATCGGGAAGGCTCTTAGGCGCCCAGTTAATCGGTTATGAAGGAACTGACAGGAGACTTGACGTGTTAGTTGCCGCCATAACCTTAAATGCAAGTGCGGAAGACTTAATGCACTTTGATTTAGCATACTCTCCGCCCTACTCAACACCAAGGGATCCACTTTATTACACGGGCGCTAAACTCAGAGCAAAAAAATAAAGCATACCGGGGACGGACCTTTGGAACTCGAAGGTCCGTCCCCAGCATGCCCGTCCCCAGCATGCCCGTCCCCAGCATGCCCGCGTCCCCAGCGTGCCCGGCGTATCCGTGGAACTCAAAGGTCCGTTCTCGGTGTTCTCGGTGTTCTCGGCGTGCCTTTTAGTTTTTTTGCTAAAAATACTGCAATTATTGCTTTTAGTAAATCACCGGGTATGAATGCCAGCATACCTAATTGCAGAATTTTAAACACGCTTAAGTTGCTGCTGAGCATTATATTTAAAGAATAGTACATGTAGGGAAGTCCAAAAGCATATATCGTTAAGGTACCTGTCAAAACAGCCGCCCATAAACCAAAATGTGCAAAGGTCCCGGATTCGGTTATTTTTCCTACAACATAGGCGGCTGCAACATAACCGATGATAAAACCAAAGCTTGGCTTAAATATGGATTGTATTCCTCCCGTGAAACCTGCAAATATAGGAAAGCCAATCAGACCTAAAAGCAAATATGTTATTTGTGAAAACAAAGCCTTCTTCGATCCTAAAAAAATTCCTGACAACAGTACGAAAAAAGACTGCAGGGTGATAGGCACGGGACCTATGGGTATGCTGATAAAAGCACCGATTGCTGTCAATGCGGTAAAAATTCCTGCTTGTGTTATATCTCTTATACTTAATGATTGTTCCTTGTACATAGATGTCCTCATTTCTTTTTTATTGAAACTTCGCCGGAATTTAAGATTATTTTTTGCCCTTCGCTTGTATAAACGATTAATCCGCCGCAGTCATCAATATCTGAGGCATAACCTTCATGCCAGCTGTTGTCCTTTTTATACAAAATATGCTCACCCAATATCATGGAGCGCTGTTTGTATGTTTCCATAAAACTTCTTTCTTCCAAATTCCTGCTTATTTTCAGCACATTGTTAATTATTTCCGCAGACAGCTGATTTCTTATAAAACTGTTATCATCGTCAAATACCGAGCCTGCGATATTCTGCAATTCCGATGGAAAGTCTTCTTTCTTCGTTTTCACGTTAACGCCTATTCCTACAATCACACTATCCATCATGCCGCTTTCAAAATTTGTCACTGCCTCCGTAAGTATTCCGCATACTTTTCTATCACCGATAAAAATGTCATTAACCCACTTAATCATTGGCGTATCATGAGAATATTTATCAATGGCATGACATACCGCCACAGCCGCCGCAGTTGTTACCAATACAGAATTTTCTATATTTAATTTTGGTTTTAAAATAATACTCATATAAATGCCTGAATCAGAAGGTGAGAAAAAGTCTCTTCCGAACCTTCCTCTGCCCTTTGTTTGTTCTTCTGAAATAACGGTTGTTCCATGTACTGCGTTCTGAACGGCTAAAAGCTTGGCTTCCGAATTTGTTGACGCTATGGTTTTATAAACAACAATAGGAATATTACTGAATTCTTCATTTAAATATAATCTGATACCTTCTGAAGACAAAACATCCGATGAGGTTGAAAGCGAATATCCCTTGTTAGCTGCCGCAATCATATATCCTTCATCTTTTAAGGAATTAATTGCTTTCCAAATTGCAGTCCTTGATACCATCAGCGTATCTGCCAATTCCTGTCCGGAAATATTTCTGCCTCTGTTGGATTCTAAAATATGTAATACCTCATTTTTTACTGACATAAATTCACCTCAAGGAAAAGTATAATCATTAGACAGGAGATTGTCAACCAAAAATTAATTTTAGTTGACGCAATTATTGTTGTATCATTTGAATTTTTATTATATAATTAGACAACGTTTTCAATTAAAAGGAAAGGAGTTGCGAGGAATAGGAATTTTAAGGTCCGTCCCCGGAATGCCCGGAATGATTACGAACAAATACAAATATATGGGTTTTATTTTACTTCAAAGTGTTATTTACGGATTCGGCAATCCGTTGACTAAAATTGCTTTTAAAAGTATTACTCCTTTTTGGAGTCTTTCAATCAGGTTTACAACTGCTTTTTTGATTTTTATAATTTTTTTCGGCAGGCGTATAATTGAATCCTTGAAAAATGTAAGCCCGAAGGTTTATTTGCCTGCGAGCTTATGTATGGCCGCTGCCTACATATCATGTAATCTTGCACTGAACTGGACATCTGCAACAAATGTCGGATTTCTCATGAGTCTTCCCGTAATATTCGCACCCGCCCTCGCATGGTTGGCATATAAAGTAAGATATAATCTGATACATATTCCCGTGCAAATTGCCGTGGTTATAGGATTATACCTTCTTTGCTATGATGGAAGCAGTTTTGTTTTTGGAAAAGGAGAGATAACCGCATTAATAACGGCGGTATCCATATCGGGAGCGTTGGTATTCGGGGAGGAATCCCTAAAGCAGCTTGATGCATGTATAATATCTGCCGCACAAGTTGGTATCACCGCCTTAATAAGTTTGCCATGTGCATTAATATTTGAAAGTACGGCTGTTTTAAAGCAGGTAACTATGCCTGCATGGGCAGTTGTGCTGTATCTTGCCGTATTTTGTACCAATATTGCATACATGCTGCAAAATTCGGCATTAAAGCATATATCCGCATCGGTGGTTTCAATGCTTCAATGCACACAGCCTATTTTAACTGCTATAATTTCTTATTTGCTTTTAAAGGAAAAGCTTAGCATGGAAGGACTTATTGGTGCGGCAATTATAATCATATGTATAATAACAGAAAATAAAATAACTTCAAAAGAACAACATACTGTTGAAAATGTTGTCTAAAAAAACAGGAATGTTTTTATAACTTATGTATAACATGAATAGGGGGGATATTTATGTATATAAGCAAAAAACATTTTTATATTATTATAGCGGCAATAGTTATTTTGATGGCTATGTTCATTATTTTTTCCATTTATAATGATAATAGCTTAAATGAAGAAAACGATGAGGTAATAAAATTAGTTGAAGAATTTGGAGAAGCTTTAAAAAATGTATCACTTTTAGCACCTAAAGATGTAGTTGTCAAGGCGATAGAAGATAATTACAGCCCATATGTAACAAAAGAGCTTTTGCGGAAATGGATTAATGATCCGCGAAATGCTCCCGGAAGGATCTCGTCAAGCCCATGGCCTGAACGCATTGAAATTAGCGAAGTCGAAAGATTGTCTGAGGGTGAATATTCAGTGAAAGGGAAAATAATCGAAGTTACCAGCACTGAGGTGGGAAGCGGCGGAGCTGCAGCTGTCAGAGCCGTTGAATTGATTGTGAGAAGGGTAGGAAACAACTGGTTGATTGATGAAATGACGACAGGCAAATATGAATAATCAACACAGTTAGTCTGACTAATAGTAAGCTGTGCTTTATTGGGACATTTAAAAGTAAAAAAATATTTAAAAAACTTTTCTAAAGGTAGTTGACAAATATTAGAAAGGGTGGTATATTATATTTAAGAGTTAGCACTCACCGACGTAGAGTGCTAACAACAAAACAGATAAAGGAAGTGTTGAATATGGCTGGATTAGTACCATATAACAGAAGAAACAGAGGTTTGGTTGACAGAGGTTTCGGAGATTTCGGTGACTTTTACAACATGCTTGATGACTTTTTTAACGACAGCTGGCCATCAAAAAGATACTTTGCACGAGATACCTTTAAAATCGATGTACAGGAAAATGACAATCAATACTTAATAGAAGCTGAATTGCCCGGTGTTGACAGAGATGAAGTCAACATTGAAATGAACGAAGGAAGACTGAATATTTCGATAAAAAGGGAAGAAAACATAAATGACGAAAATAAAAATTACGTTCATAAAGAAAGACGTTTCAGCTCAATGAGCAGAAGTTTATATTTGGATGATGCAAAGTCTGAAGGCATTAAAGCAAAGATTGAAAATGGAGTATTAAGCATAAATGTTCCAAAAGAAAACAAACCAAACAAATCTGTAAAAATTGATATCGATTAATAAAATTAATAAAAAAAAGCATGTAAGATCACATGCTTTTTTTTTACGAAAAATAGTGGTATGATATTCATTGTGTGAAATATCATGAGATATTTCACTATACTCAGTATTAATATTAAATAAATTTGAACAAAATTAAGTTTATTTTCGTCATTATAAATAGCAAAGCAAAAAAGGAGAAATTATGTTTGAAGTTTTAAAATTAGAGCATGTCAGCAAAAGTTTCGGAAGCAAGGAAGTTTTAAAAGATATTAATTTTAGAGTGAACAGCGGTGAAATAATAGGCTATATAGGTTCCAACGGTGCCGGCAAAAGCACAACCATTAAGTTGATTTTAGGTCTTATTGATGATTATCAGGGAGATGTATTTGTTTTTGGCGAAAAAGCAAGGGGACAGTTTGAATATAAAAAAAGAATCGGTTATGTACCTGAAGTATCCGACATGTATGATAATTTAACGGCATATGAATATGTATGTTTTATAGGAATGCTGTACGGCATAGAAGAAGATAAGGCGGTAGCAAAGGGAAAGGAAATGATGAGTGTTTTTGGCATTGATGATGCAATCTACGGCAGAATTCATACATTTTCTAAAGGAATGAGGCAAAAGCTGTCAATTATAACAGGAATGCTTCATAATCCCGATATTTTGTTTTTAGATGAGCCTTTGGGAGGAATGGATGCCAACAGTGTGTTGGTATTCAAAGAAATACTGAAAAACCTTAAGGAAGAAGGAAAAACAATTTTTTACTCATCTCACATTTTGGAAGTGGTGGAAAAGCTAAGCGACAGAATTTTGCTTATAGATGGAGGGAAAATTGTAATTGACGGAACAGTGACGGATGTAATGAGCAAGCAGTCAGATACATCTTTAGAATCTATATTTAACGATGTTACCGGATTTCATGACCATGAAGCATTGGCAAGGAAATTTACGGATGTTTTTATGAGCTGAGCGGGGAAATTAAATATGAATGAATTTTTGACTTTAAAAATACTTGATTCTTTTAAAAAGATATTTGAAAGATTCGGAATAAATTATAAGCTTCTGAGAAATATTTTAAAAACTAAATTAACATTGGATATGAGAAGAGCGCCCGCAATAAACACAAACAATAAAAATAAGCAAGATGAGGAAAGCACTTCAATAATTAAGGGATATTTGCTACACTTGATTTTCGGTGTATTTTTAGCATTTTTTATTTATTTTATTAAAGACGAAATGATAAGGATGATGTATTTTTCCGGGGCATTTTTCTTTATGACTACAATGTATTTGATTTCTGATTTTTCCTTTGTGTTATTGGATACCAAGGATAAAAACATATTGATGACAAAACCGTTGGACAGCAAGACTGTGTCTTTGTCCAAAGTGCTGCACATATTGATATACATGTTCAGGCTAAATGCCTTTATAGCAGGTCCATCTATGATTGCCATGGTAGTAAGCAACGGTTATATGGTTATACCCATATTTTTGCTTGAAATTCTGTTGATGGATTTACTGATCTTTTTAGTAACAGCATTTATATACTTATTGGTTTTAAGATTTTTTGACGGAGAATTACTTAGAAACATTATTAATGTAATTCAAATTTTGCTTACAATCTTGGTTACGGTAGGCTATCAGATTGCCGTGAGGATGATAGATTTTACTTCGCTTCAGGATACGGGATATGTTTTCCGTACAATCCATTATATAAATCCTATTTTGTGGTTTGGAGCACCCTTTGAAATTGTGTTCCATGGAGGTGAATCATATTTATATGTTTTTACGGCTTTAATAATTGCAGTTCCTGTTGTCAGCTTTGTATTTTATTTAAGCCTGAGCAAAAAAATGGAAAGCCTGCTTCTGAAGCTTGAAGGAGAAGGTAGTGAAAGACATTCTAAGCATAGGATAGAAAAATTGGTAGGAAAGATAATTAGCAGAAATAAAGTTTCCAAACAATCATTTCATTTTTCAAATGCCATGTTCAGAAGTGACAGAAGCCTAAAATTGAAAATATATCCTGCATTGTCCACCGGATTACTCCTCCCTGTACTTATGATATTCAATGCAAAGATTGGTGGGCAGCAGCTTGAAGTTTCAGGATACGAATATCTGTATTTATATTTTAATTTACTTATATTTCCAACCATCTATTATTTAGTGAATTATTCATCGGCATGGAAGGGTTCATACATCTTTGTATCCTCAGGATTTACCGATATGACAAATGTATATAAAGGATTAATGCAGTCAATGGCGTATAGGTTTTTTATTCCGCTCATCATTTTGAACGGAGTAATATATACAATAATATTTAATTTCAGATTTACAGCGGATATTTTTGTCTTATTGCTGACAAGTATCGCAGTTATGCCATTTATAGGCAGACTATACTTAGAGTTGCCTTTTTCTAAACCAATAGACGAGTCTAACCAAAAAGATACTTTGGGTAAGTTTTTGCTTTCCTTAGGTATTGTTGCAGTTTTTGCAATATTGCATTTTTTATCACATACTGTCGAAATGGGAAGTTGGATATATTTAGCTATACTGCTGGCGGCGATTCCGATTACTTGGAAATTTGTCCCGAGAAAAATATAACATGGGTCGGTTATGGATAAAGTGATGCTTTGAACCTAAGCAGAATAAAACAATCAGCCCGATTTTATCCTGTTAAGGTGGATGACCGAGCTGATGTATTTAATATTGAAAAGGATTTTAAGTTTGATAATAATACGTTAGCCTGTTGATTTGAAAAAGGATATTAAGAATCTATTTTTTAGTACACGAAATCGACAGTTACATTTGCTTCAATATTAACAGTTCCCGGCATTATGGGAGTAACAGCGGCAAACTCTCTTTGTACAGGGAAAGGCATAACGGTATTTTCAACAATTTTAACAGGAACAGCAGTTGAAGATAATCCAAGATTCATGGTAATTGATTGAGCTTTTTGAATTGCATTCAGAATTGCCATATTCAGAGCCTGTTGGTAATAGTATTCCCTGCCTGACACATCAAAAGAAATCAAATCAACAATATTTGCTCCTGCATTTACGGAAGCATCAATAATATTTCCGACAGTCTCCAAATCATTTGTTCTTATTTCTAAAATATTTCTAACCGAAAAACCTCTGTCAATTTGTCTTCCGTCTTCATAATCATAAACCTTGTCAATGGAATATTGATGAGTTTTTATATCGGTGATTCCCATTCTTTGAAGTACCTGTATTATTGATTGACTTATTCTTGCATTTTCTGCCTGTATTTGGGATAAATTTTCTCCCGTTGTCTGAATACCCAAGCGTATTATAACTGTGTCCGGAGCCGTAGCAATCTCGCCATGTCCAGTCAATATCATTGTTTTATTATGTAAGTTATTGTCCTGCATATATTTTGTCATAATAATTCCCCCTTTTTTTATTATATCACTTTCTATAATATGAGTTTCATAAAATTTTGTGTATAAAAGGAATGAAACACACATTCATTATAACAAATTATCATAATTATAATTTGTTTTTAATGAAATAAATAAATTGTTATGGTAAAATATATATAAATTTATTATTCAGGTTCAAAATGGCGTTAAAATTCAATTTGCGGAACAAATGGCTTAACGATCAAGGATAATGATAGTGAAAAAGCGGGGATGTTATGTTAAGAGTTGCAATATGCGATGACGATAAGGCATTATGCATGCAGTTAAAAGGCATGATTGATGAAATAATTGAAAATACGGATGAAGTTTATGAAATTACGGTATTTTGCACGGGGGAAGAACTGTGTGATTTACTGTATAACGGAATCCATTATGATATTATTTTTCTTGATATAGAATTATGTGAAATTAACGGTGTGGAAGTGGGTAAGAAAATCCGTGAGGAGCTAAATGATGAATTGACTCAAATCGTCTATATATCCGCAAAAGAAAGCTATGCAATGGACTTGTTCGACATAAGACCTTTAAACTTCCTTGTAAAGCCGCTGAAAAGAGAAAAAATAGAATCGGTCTTTATAACGGCAAGAAAGGTTTTGGGCAGCAGCAATCAATATTATGAATATAAAGTAGGAAATGTGAATCTTAACGTTATAATAAATGATATTTTGTATTTTGAAAGCAGCGGCAGAAAAGTTAAAATTATATTGAAGGATGATGTAACAGAATATTACGGAAAGCTTTCGGAGGTTGAAGAAAAGCTTAAAAACAGCGACTTTTTTTTCATTCATAAATCATATTTTATTAATTACAACCATGTTATTGAGTATAGTTATGAATATGTAAAAATGTCTAATAATGAAGTACTTGGCATAAGTCAAAACAACAGAAAGGCAGTCCGTGAAAAACTGCTGCAAAAGAAGCAGAGGATGCACCATGTCAAGTAGCTATACCGCAGTTTACTTAATTACAAATGCATTTGCAACATATATACTCTTTAGGTATATGAGCATATTTTTTGACAGGAAGGATGTTGATAAAAAACAGGAAGTCCTATCATATTCACTTTATTTTTGTATAATAAGCTTATTGTATTTATCATTTAACAATCCCACAATAAACATTATCTCAAATCTTGTAATGTTTTTTCTGCTTACATATAATTATCAGTCAACAACTAAAAACAGATTGATTGCAGTAGTGTCAATTTATATGATTCTGATGATAATTGAAGTTTTATTAATGCTCATACTTCAAAATTACGGCATTAAATTTAATTCATATGATAGTGACGGCGCTATGATTATAGGAATTATCAGCGCAAAGGCTATTTCATATATTTTCATGTTATTTATCTCAAACTTTAAAATGATTGGGAATGATATCAAGGTGTCAACCATTCACTGGTTTTCCATATTCATTATACCGGTAGGCACATTGATATTAGCGCTGATTATGCTTTCTAAGGACTATGCCTCAAATGTGAGGGAAACAATAATCAGCATATTGATTTTACTGATAATCAATATTTTTGTTTTTTACTTTTATGATGAGCTTATAAAGTCGTATGAATCAAAAATTGAAAAAAAACTTCTTCAGCAGCAAAACAATGCTTATTTAAAGCAAATTGAAATTATTAAACAATCAAAAGAAATTCTGAGGATATTCAAGCATGATGTGAAAAACCATGCTTTGTCCCTAAAGTATTATATAGATAATTATGACAGCGAAGGTGCGGCAGAGTATTTGGACAATATATTTGACTATATAAATTATACGAAGGAATATGCCAAATCAGGCAATTCCGAAATAGACAGCTTAATAAATTATAAAATGGATTTAGCTGAAAAATACGATATAAAATCAGAGGTAAATTTAACAATACCGGATAAGCTGAATATTAACCCTTTTGATTTAAGTATAATTGTCGGGAATTTACTGGATAACTCCATTGAAGCAGCTTCAAGATCGGAAGGTAAATTTATCAATATATCAATTGAATTGGACAGGAATGTTCTTTATATATGCATTTTTAATTCATATGACGGCAAACGGAAATATACCGGCAGTAAGTTAGCAACAACCAAAAATAATGAAAATCATGGCTTAGGCCTATACAGTGTTGAAAGATCTGTAGAAAAGTACAATGGAACAATGAACATTCATCACGATAACAGCGTATTTTATGTTG
Source organism: Sedimentibacter sp. (assembly GCA_036720515.1). Classification (GTDB taxonomy): domain Bacteria; phylum Bacillota; class Clostridia; order Tissierellales; family Sedimentibacteraceae; genus Sedimentibacter. Next base: position 11,105 of record DAIMMU010000016.1, on the reverse strand, counting down.
ATATCTTAATGTATAACCAATCTGCAGACTAAAGTTTAAGTTTTGACATAAACATATATTATTTATTACATGCTCAGGCATTGGGCATGCATTTATGGTATAATGCATATTGATACAATTTGAACTACCGGAGGACTGCCATGAATTTTCATGAATATATAAAGAAAGTATATACAATTGCATTTAGGCTGACAGGAGAAGAAATCTCGGCATGTGACGTGGCTGCTCTTGCTGTTGACAGGAATGCAAACAACATAAAAGAAGACGATATTGATTTGAGTATATTACATACTACGGCAAAGGAAGTTTGCGGCATATTTCTTTTAGAGCCTGATAAATACAGCGTCTCAATTAATCATAGCAATCATATACAAAACACCTTGCTTGCTTTAGAACCTCTAAGCAGAGCTGCAGTTGTATGGAGAGACATAATGGGGTTTAATATTAATGATTTAGCATCAATATCAAATTGTACAAAATCGGAGCTTTATAAAAAACTTAACAGCGCCCGAAAACAGATGCTCCGCTCCGCGGGACAGTAGGGACGTACCTTAGTGTCCCACTGAAGAATGTTTATTATTTAAAATAAGAGTTAGGAGATTTCATGCAATATTCAAAAAACACCTCAATTTTAAAATATGGTTTAATTGCTGTTTTGCTGTGCTTAATTATAAGTATATTTTTTTACATGCAATTTTTTTTGGATAAGCCGGTGTTTTTAAAGCATTACTACGATTTGGTAATACGTGAGGATATGCGGATGAATCTGCACTTCATAACAAATTCAAGCGATAACATAAGAATCAACAAAATAGAATTTCCTCAGCTCCCCAATGATTTTGCACACATTGAATTGGATTATTTTACAAACATCAGTGAAAACGGGTATTTTCGCTCTCAAACACACACACATTACAATTACAATGAATTATGCTTACTGATTCATGTGCTTGGTGAAAATGAGAATGAAAATGAAGAAAGTGTCATATTGGATAAAGCGGTCGTGCATTACAGCGGCGGAGATTCGCAGGAAGTAGACATAGGGAAAATTATTCTGCATAAAAATGTAAAGCAAACAAATATGTTGACTTCCGAATTTACTAAAAGCTCAAATGACAATACATCTGCGGAGGGTTTTGCGCCTGCTGATAATATAATTGATGATATATTTATTGAAAGTATAAAATCGGACTTAAATGACGAATTGAAAGGTATATTCGAATTAAAACTAAATGGTGCGGATGTAAGAGATTTGAGTTATCCCATCGATATATCCGCCGGAGAAATCTTGCGCTTTGAAAGCCGATTTAAATTTGAGCCTGAGGATGACAGAATATATAATGTATATGATATTCACGGAAGAATTTCAGTAGCAGATTCACAAGGCAATAAGGGAATAATGAGAATTTTGAATTTATATTATAACCCAAGTGAAGTGTTCATCAGTGAAAAAGGTATTATCCAATATCTTAAAGAAATAGGGGTGAGATGATGGAACAAGGTTATAAAAAAATATTCTGGGGATTTTTAATCACTATTTTTGATATTAACTTTGGACATATAAACATTTTGCCGGATTTTATAGGATATTTTATAATGGGTTTAGGAATATTTAATGTATATGAGAAATTCGAAAATAATAATTTAAAAACAGCAAATATATTAGCTAACATTTTAATGTGTTATTCATTGATTATGGGTATTGTAAAGTATGCCGCAGCAACCAATATTATAGGTCCGGGATCATATGAACATCCTATATATGTAATCATTAATTTAATACTTACAATTGTAATAAATTCGGTTATTTTAATCATGGCATTTAAAATTATTTCAGGTACCGTAGATTTATATTTGCAAAGGGAAATGGAGGATAAAGCTGTTATATTAATAAATAAACAAAAAAATTATACGGTACTTACTATAATTGGTTTATTGATTATTTCCATTTGCTTTAATTTTTCAAATGAATACTATATCACAGCATCAGCAATTTATATGGTGGTTGTCAATCTGTATTTCGCAGCAATTTTACGGGACAGTTGGGACAGTGGGTGTGAAAATGGGGACGCAGTTTAGTGTTGCACTTTTTGATGATTGCGGTGTTGCTAAAATGTGATAATTCTATAGGTTTGGCAAATCAGAGAGGAGAATTGAATGAAATACAAATGTTTAATATTAGATCATGATGATACGGCTGTTAAAAGCACACCATACATACATTATCCTTCCTTTGTGGAGGCGTTAAAATTATTAAGACCGGAAATGGATATAAGTCTTAAGGAATTTGTTACATATTGTTTTAACCCGGGTTTTTCAGAGCTTTGCAAAGACATATTGAAATTCAGCGAGGCGGAGCAGGAATATCAATATAAGATATGGAAAGATTACACCAATGAAAATTCTCCGGACTTTTATACCGGCTTTCCCGAACTAATTAAGGAATATAAAAAAGCGGGGGGTATAGTATGTGTTGTATCTCATTCCGAAAGTGAGCAAATATTAAGAGATTATAATGTTCATTGCGGCTTGCGTCCGGATATGATATTCGGGTGGGAGCTTGATGAACATCAAAGAAAACCCAATCCTTATCCGGTTGTTGAAATTATGAAAAAATATAATTTGGATAATACTGAAATACTGATATTGGATGATTCAAAGCCGGGACTTGATATGGCAAGAAGCTGCGGTGTGGAATTTGCGGCAGCCGGTTGGTCTCATGGAGTTCCTGAAATAGAGAATTATATGAGAGCCAACTCGGATTACTATTTCTCAACCGTGGAACAATTCAGAGAATTTGTGGGACGGCGGGGATGCTCCTAAGAGTCGGACTTACCGCCGGTCAATACTAAGCTGAACCAACAAACAAAGCTATGAGAATTATAATTTATGCGGGGATATTAGAATGAAAGAGATTTTAGCGGGTATTCTGAAATATATAAAAGTTCTATTGATAGTATTGGTTGTTATAAGTATAATATCGGTTATTGTGTCAAGGGTTTTTGAATTTGCCACATCGGTTGTATTCTATTATGCGGCTATGATTTCTTTTATTGTAGCTTTTTTGTCGGTATCGGGAAGTATGAGGAGTGCTGCGGATTCTAATTATATGCGTGCATCACATTCCGTTCACGACAGCTCTAAAGAATCTAGGAGGCTTAGGGAAAGCAGCTTCGGATTCTTAATATTTATGACTATTATCGGAGCATTATTAATGATAATCAGCAATCTTTTAGCAAGATCGGGACTGTAAGAATACTTTATGGAGGTTACCATTGATGGTTGATAAATTCAGGCAACTGGCGGAAAAACGAAAAATACTTATTGCTTTCCTGATTATTCTTATTATTTTAACAATTCTTTACTTTAAAGTATTTTTTACAAGAGGCGCTTATTTTAATGATTTATTTCTTAAAAAGGAAGCTGCAACAGATGAAACTTGTTACATCGGAAAAAACAAACAAGGAGATTTTAAAGTAACCGTAAAAAGAACAAAGGATACTTATGATAAATCTGAAGTAATATATAGCTTTCCCAAGGATATCAAAAGACATTTTATAGTAAATTTTAAAAATGAATATAATTGGGATGACGGAGTTAAAAATATTACGGATAAAGACGGAAATATATTATTTGAAGGAATTTATATTAAAGGCAGCCCCTATTTATATGGCGAAAATGGAGATATAATATTTCAAACCAATCAAGATTACCGTTTTGATGTATTAGTTGACAGTAATATTTACGAATTGCCATTGATTAATGTTATGGAATTTGCTACTTATGAAATAGAAAGAATAAGAGGAGATGCGGAAGTGATGGCAATAGCATTATTGATATTGTTTATTGTTGCCATAGATATTAAATATCCTTTGCTTTTCTTTAACCTTTCTCATTTCATAGAGGTAAAAAACCCGGAGCCGACGGATTTTTATATTTTTACGCAAAAAATAATGTGGATTGTGTTTCCGATATTAAGTATAATATTATTAATTGTTGCAATATAATATGATATTTGCGGCAGGCGGCGGTTAAAGAATAAAGGAAATTGATAGAACTTCTATCTTGAAAGGCAGGTAAATATGTCAAACGTGAAACTGTTGCTCTCAAATCTTAACACAATAGAGGCTGAAATTATTACTGCAAAATTAAAATCATACGGAATACCCGTATTAAAAAAATCAAAAGGTTCCGGTGAGATCATGGAAATATACACAGGTGTAAATTTATATGGAATAGATATTTATGTTCCCTCTGATTTGATTGAATTAGCAAAAGAACTCATGAAGCCGGAAAATGAACAATAGGAAAGGACTGAAAATTATATGAGTAAATCAGGATTATTGTTACTTTTTATAATTGTTCTTTGCATAATGCAAATATTCCTTGTAAAAAAGAAAAGTAAATGGGCTGGTCTGATGCTGCCGCTAATATCGTTTGTATTTTCAGTATTTTTGATTGTTATTTCTCCAAATTTCATATCATCAAATTTAATTATATTTATTATATTTATCTTAGCTAATATTCCAACAGCAATTTATTTAACTATATTTTTTATGCCCTAACCCCATATGTTCGAGCGACAGCGAAGAACAGATGGATGGTAGGTCAAACGCAACGAGCACCAAATTTATGCGACTGAAAGGAGCAAATAAATTTGTTTGCGGAGACTGCGATATATGTTGATAAGAATAAACAAAGTAAAATATACTAAACGAATATTCGGGATTTGGGATAGAAGAGTCTGGGGAATTTGATGCATGCTTAAAGGAGGAGATATGGAAAAAGGATATATTCACATTTACACAGGTAACGGAAAGGGAAAAACAACTGCTGCCTTTGGTCTTGCCATAAGAGCAGCCCTTTCCGGGAAAAAAGTTTTTATAGGACAATTTGTTAAGGACATGAAGTATAATGAAACTAAGATAGAAAACTATTTAAGCAATATAAAAATAAAGCAGTTGGGAAGAGGCTGCTTTATTTATGAGGATCCTGAAGATATTGACAAAGAGACAGCTAAAAATGGCTTGGAAGAATGCGGCGTTATATTGTCAGGCGGTGAATACGACTTGGTAATTCTTGATGAAATAAATATTGCGCTATACTATAAGCTGTTTGAAGTGTCCGATGTGGTCGATGTATTAAATAATAAGGCTGTTGATACAGAGGTAGTTCTGACAGGCAGATATGCACCGAAGGAGCTGATCGACATGGCGGATTTAGTAACAGAAATGGTAGAAATAAAGCATTATTACAGTCAGGGAGTGCTGTCAAGAAGCGGCATAGATTGCTAAACATTTTAAAATAACGAAATACAGAGGATATAAAATGAAAAAATTCAATACTATAATATTTGATATGGATGGCACTTTGTTGAACACTATCGAAGATATTGCAGATAGTGTCAATTATATATTAAAGAAATACGGTTATTCCTTAAGAACATATGAAGAAATAAGAAACTTTGTGGGCAACGGCTCGGAAAGGCTGATGGAGCTCGCTTTGCCGGGGGGGCGCAACAATCCTGATTTTGAAAAGCATCTTAATGAATATAAGCATTATTATTTAAAAAACAATAACAATAAAACCTCTCCCTATGAAGGTATATTTGAATTATTGGAAGAGTTGACCCGCAGGAATTATAAAATTGCAATTGTATCCAATAAAAATGATGATAACATCAAAGATTTAAACAGGACATATTTTTCAGAATATATCAAAACAGCTGTAGGTGAATCAAAAGATGTGATGAGAAAACCTGCGCCGGATATGGTATATAATGCATTGAAGGAATTGAATTCCGGAATCGAAAATTCTGTCTATATAGGTGATTCGGAAGTTGATATTGATACTGCCAAGAATGCCGGCATACCATGCGTTTCTGTATGTTGGGGTTTCAGGGACAAAGAATTCCTCAGTGGGCATGGTGCAAAATACTTAATTGACAAGCCCCATGAGCTGCTTGAATTTTTAGGAGAAGAAGTTACGGCAGAAGGAACAACGATATGAACGATAAGGTATATGAATTTAACGCGGTAATATTGAAGGTTCCCGATATTGACGGAGCCTATATAGAGTTTCCATATGATGTCAGGGAAGAATTTGGAAAGGGAAGAGTTTAAGTATATGCAACCTTTGATGGCGAACCTTATGAAGGAAGCTTAGTCAAAATGAAAACTCCCGGTCATATAATAGGCATCAGGAAGGATATACGTTCAAAAATAAGTAAACAGCCAGGGGATACAATTCATGTAACGATTAGAGAAAGATGTATTTAGGAACAATTAATAATGCAATTACGTCATATATCATATGAATAAAAGTGAGACAGTGAGGTATGAAGTCTCTGAAAATCGGTATTAGGTCATACCTGCTGTACAAATAGGAGGTGTGTATGCACATAAAAAAATATTTATTATTGTTGTTTTGTGTAATATTGTTTTCTTCGTGCACCGATAAAAATGTTGTTCGGGAGCCGGAAAAGCCTGTAGAGGAAGAACCTGAAATTATTGAGGGCAATGAAGTGATTTCAACGGCTTGGGATATAAACACGGAAGCTTTTGATGTGAACGTACCCTATGAGGTGCCTGAATTTACGCCTGCTGTTGAGAAATACGAAGTTGACGAGAACTTGTCCGACCTGATAAATGCAGGTCAATATACCGGATTTACTGATGAACAAATCAGAACAATTTACGAAGACGGTTTTGTTGTGCTTAAACCAAGTTACACCGCTTTGAAAATGCATCATATTTACGAATTTCCAATGTACAGAGAATCACCTGTATTCATAACAACGGATTCGGCTCTTCATTTATATCATATATATTACGGTAATACGCTGAAGCTCCTTGAAGTATCCTCCCTTTATGAAAAATTGAAAAACTTAACGGGAAATATGCTTGCCGAAAGCTTAAAGGTTTACAGCAATCCCAAATATGGCGATTTAAATGAAGAATTAAAATTTGTATCGGCTTATTTTTTAACCGGAGCAAAATTAATGAATGTAAATATTGAAGCTATTGAAATTCCCGATGAGATTACGGATTTAGCAGATAAAGAAATAAAGCTTATTGAGGAGGCATTTGATTTTACCGAGTCTCCCATATTCGGAAAGGATTTGGATTACTCCCAGTTTACGGTTAGAGGTCACTATGCGGGAAATGAAAAGCTACATTCATTACAAGCCAAAGGAAAAATGGGATAAATATGAAGAAAATTTAAATAAAATGCGTAAAGAACAGAAAGAAATCACCGATGATGAATGGAAGTCGGATTTGTATAAGGGATGGCTTTGGAGTATAAAATCATCTGCCGTATCATTTGAGGATGCTGAAGGTATGCCGTCATTTATGAGGAATGAAAAATGGACGGACAAAAATATCCATACGGCTCTTGGCAGTTATGCCGAATTAAAGCATGACAGCATTTTATATATGAAGCAGTCGGGAGCGGAAATGGGTGCGGGACCTCAGGTTCAAATACCATATAATTATGTGGAGCCCAATGTTGAAGTTTATGCAAAGTTAAAGTGGCTTGCCGAAAACACAAGGGAGCAGTTAAAATCAAGGAACATGCTTAATGAAGAGGTTATTTCAGTATTAGACCAAATAATTGAAATTCAGGGTACTCTCATGAATGTTTCAGTAAAAGAGCTTACAAATCAAAATATTACCGAAGAAGAAAATTTGCAGCTTTACAGGTACGGAGGCTTAACGGACTATGTAATTCAAATGCTGCAGATGAATCTGATGCACAATGACGTTGATACCGGCAATGATTCTACAACGGCTTTGATAGCTGATGTTTCAACAGCTGCATCTGCCGGCATGTCCGGAAAGACAGCGTATTTAGAAATCGGAAACGGTCTTCCATGTGAAATTTATGTTGTGTGTGAAACTAACGGCAACACATATCTTGCAAGGGGAGCGCTGTTCAACTATTATGAATTTCTTTCCGACAAGAGGCTTACGGACAGGGAATGGCAGCAAATGATAGGGGTGAAAAAGGTTGCATTGGTCCTTGACAAGGAAAGGAATGAGCATGTACCCATGGACATTTATGATGACGAGGGCAATTTGCTCATAGAGAAGGATGCTTATGACTTTGAAGATATACAAATTACAAAACCCTCGGAAAATATGGTTGATAAGCCCGCTTGGACAGAATCTTTCATATCAGGCGAAGAAAATAATGTAACAATAACAAAAGAAATGAATATTGATTGGCGGTAAAAATGAAAAAATATCTATTGATAATAATTTTATTAATAGGGGCTGTCCGCATACATTACGGACAGCCTGAATATTGCAACATAGTTATTGAACAAAATTCATATAAATTATATGAGGCAAACAATTATTTATACGGTAAAACAGGCGGTAAATCATATAAAGTTGTCGATGAGAAAATTATCGACTATGCGATATACGATATAGATACCGATGAAAATGAAGAGATTTTAGTAATAACATATGGGGACGATGATGTATACGGCAGGGACTTTATAATGTATGATACGGTAAATTCTGATGAAAAGGTAATAGCCGAAGAAATTTACAGGCAGGATTTTTCTGAGATTAAACCCTGGAAAGTGGATGCCTGTAATTTAGATAATGACAAAGAGGCAGATATATTTATCGGAGTTCATAAAGATACCGAGTTTTATAAAGATGTAAGAAACAGACCATTCTTTTATTCCTGGGATGGAGAGAGCTTAAATAAGAAGTGGCTTGGTTCGTTTTTTACGAATTGGGATTTAATAGATATAGTATTTGGAGATTACTACAATTTAGGCTATGATGCGGCTGCTGTTTTAGAAAGAAGAAATGACGATTACAGAGTGGGTATTTATAAATTTGTGGGATTTGGCTTTGAAAATATGTCCACAAGCGAAATTTATACAAATGTAAAGGATATCGAAACAAGCAGTGAAGGGGGCTTAGATGCCTTAACCTTGAATTTTAAGGGAATTATGAAAAATATACATATTACTTATATAAAAAATAGTGAAGGCTTTAAGGAATAATTAACATAGTATTAATGCTTTATTAATGTTTGTATAATTTTAAAGTATTAAAATAAATTTATTAAATTAATCAAAGTGAGACAGAGAGGTACACATGTTCACCTGTCCCATGATTTTGGAGGAAAGATGAAGAAATTATTTACACGTAAGAAAGTAATTGCTTTTATTGTTGTTTTAGCGGCTGCTGCAATAATATTTTCATTTCTGAACAAGGATACTAAGGCTTCTGAGGTAATGGCAAATGTTTCAAAATTGGAAAGAAAAACATTAGAGCACATAATTTCGGTAAAATCGCCCTTGGAAGGAATTGAGAAGGCAGAAGTTGTGTCACCTTTAAATTATGAAATAATTGACATAAGAGTAAAGGAAGGAGATATAGTCAAAAAGGATCAGATCTTAGCCGTATTGGACAGCGAGGAATTGGAGAAACAAATAGAATACGAAGAAAACCAGATAGAATTAAGTAAATTAGAATCAGAAGATAAAATAAAGTCCATGCAGATTGAATATGATAAAGTCTTATCAAATATTGCGGAATTAGAAGAAGCATATAAGCAAAACAAAGAATTGTACGAAAATGGCGTAATAACAGAGGAAGCATTTAAAAACAGCGAAAAAAGTTTATCCGATGCCAAAATAGGCATTGAAAGCTATAATGCCGTTAACGGGAAAATAGTTAGGTCTGAGGCTGACAAAAAGCGCATTGAAATACAGGAACAGCAATTGCAGCTAAAAAAAGAAGATTTGGAAAAGATATATGTTAAAAGTCCAATTGACGGAACCGTAACGAGGGTAAATGTAAACATTGGAAGGTATGCCAAGGATACTGAAAACGCAGCAGCAATGTTTATTGTGGAAAACTTGGAAAAGCTTCAAATGAAGGTTGCCGTAAGCGAGTTTGATGTGGGAAAAATCAAATTAGGGCAGGAAGCGGAAATTCATTCGGATATATTGGGAAATGAATCTGCAAATGGGGTTGTTGCAAGAATATCACCAACTGCGGAGCAAAAGGATAACAACAATATGGATAGAGTAATTCCCGTCTTGATAGATATTACCGAAAGGCCTGAGAATTTAATTGCCGGTGTAATAGCCAATGCAAAAATAAAAACCGATAGAGTCGAAAATGTGTTTGCGGTTCCATCCGGGGCTTTAATTCAGGATGGCGAAGAATACAAAATATATACATTAAATGAAGATAATACTATAAGTGGAATACCGGTTGAAATTGGTCTTGAAACGGATTTGGAATCTGAAGTAACATGTGATGGATTGACGGAAGGAATGAAAATTGTCGTAAATCCAAATGAAGCATTTGTAGAAGGTATGTCCGTAATACCTAATGAAAATGAGTAGGGTTAGTATGGATAAAATGATTAGTATTAAAAATTTAAATAAAATTTACAAAACGGGCTCTGTAGAGGTACATGCGTTAAAAGATATAAATTTAGATATAAATTACGGTGAGTTTATAGCAATCATGGGTCACTCAGGCTCGGGAAAATCAACATTAATGAATATTTTAGGCTGTCTTGACAGACCCACATCGGGCAAGTACCTGCTGGATGGTATAGAAATTGACAAACAAAGTGCCGATGAGCTGTCTCTGATAAGAAACAAAAAAATCGGATTTGTTTTTCAGGCATTCAACTTAATACCGAGGACCAATATATTAAGGAATGTAGAACTTCCTATGATATATGCCAAAGTAAAATCCGGCCAAAGGAGGGAGAAAGCCTTGGAGCTTTTGGAAAAGGTAGGCTTGGGTGACAGAATTACTCACTTGCCGAATGAATTATCCGGCGGTCAGAAACAAAGAGTTGCCATAGCCAGAGCATTAGCAAACAATCCTCCCATAATACTTGCCGATGAGCCTACGGGAAATTTAGATACAAAGTCTTCTGAAGAAATAATGAATATTTTCAGAACGCTTAACAAGGAGGGCAACAGTATAATTTTAGTTACCCATGAGCCTGAAATTGCAGATAATGCAGACAGGGTTATTGTATTTAAGGACGGGTCTATAATTGAAGACAGAAGGAAAGAGGGTGTTGAAAATAATTTGGCTTGAAAATAT
>DAIMMU010000205.1:0-3897 GCA_036720515.1 Sedimentibacter sp. | reverse complement strand
CTGATTATGGGATTGAAATATACATAGATGGGAATAAAAATCATTCCGTTTATTTCTTTTATCAAGAAGGTACAATAAATTTATCAGAACCAGGGATGTTAAGAGAAGCTTTTAAAACGAAACGAGGACAATCAGGAAATTTTATTACCACTCATAATGATAATATAACAAGGATCTTTCTTATCTTTGATATAGGACATTATGCTATTACAACTGAGTTGGATAATAGTGTATTTAATGCTAACAAAAGTAAAATTTTTTCAATGTTTAAAAGCATTTATATAAAAGAGTATTAATACTTGAAATCGCTTAAAAACGTATCTGTAGTTTTTTCATTTAGAATATTTAAAGAATATATTTCCATTACCTTAGAGGTTGATGATACACCATCGGATATCCGATTTGAGGGAGTGAAGCAAATTGATTTGTTAAAAGGAGGAAGTTATAATGATAAAAACACGAAAAATTTTTACTGTTGTTATTGCTTCGATAATTTTTACGCTTAATATGGCAACAATTAGTTTATGAAACACATTGCTCTGATTGTGGGTTTGGAACAACTTGGAGTAATACGGATTACTCATATACACATTCAAAGCCTCATTATGTATGATGATATGAACATTTAATATTCTTTGCTTCATGTAGCCAGTTCTCACTCTGGGTGCATGAAGCATTCTTTAGAAATCACTCAGTAAGTTTGTGTCTGCGCTGCATCCACAAACTTGTAATACAAAAAAAGCAGCGCAGAAATGTGGTAAATTATGATACATAGAAGAATAAAATATATTTGGTTTTTCTTGATAGGTACATTCTTGCTTAGCGGATGTAGTGACGTAAGTAATATTAAGAATCCGAATTCATTAGAACTATCCGAGAATATGGAACTATCTGAGAATATAGAACTATCCCAGCTAGAAAAAGATATGGATTTCCTTACATCCGATCAATGTGAAGGCAGGCGGGCTGGTACATTAGGGAATGAATTAGCAGGTGAATATATTGCAGAACGTTTTGAAATATTAGGTCTACAGCCACTAGAGCAAGATTATAAGATTCCGTACACAAATAAGACGGTAAATCTGGTATCAAATGAAATTATACTAGAGATATTAGATGAGGATATAACGATTGATGAATTTGAATATGGCAGTGATTTTATTGAAGTTTTTCTTAATAATGCTGATTTTTCCCTTCCTCTGGTATTAAGTCCAATAGACACAGATTGTGTAATGTTAACAGAGGATGATTCCAAAAGCTTAGAATTAAGCAAAAATCCATATGTAAAGCTTATTATTAAGAAAAATGAAAAACTTGTACGAGGAGGTGATTTTTATCATGCCGGGCGTACATCTCAGATTAAGGTATTACCGGAGGTCTATAGCAAACTCCTAAAGTATGCGGGAAAAAATGTACGATTCAAAACGGAGATTGAAGAGAAAAATACAGCTAAAGGGAATATTGCTGGTGCTATTGAGGGAGAAGATAGTAGTAAGGTATTGCTAATAAGTGCTCATTTTGATCATGTTGGCAAAATCGGAGATATGATTTGGCGTGGAGCTTTGGATAATGCATCAGGAGTATGTGCGCTTCTAAGTACGGCACAAGTATTAGCAGAATACTATAAGGACTCTAAGCCGCCTTATGATATAGTCTTTTGTGTTTTTAATAGTGAAGAAACCCTGAGCTCTGGGGATGGAGGAAGTATCTATTTCAGTTCTTTTCTTAACGAGAAATACCATGCAATTTTAAATATTAACTTGGACTGCATTGGAAATAAAGATAACGATATATTATTGCTTCAATATAATGATAGCAAGGCATCAAAAAGTTTAGGTAACATCATCTCAGAGGCATTACAGAAAGCAGATATTAAATCACAATTAATAAAAAGCGGGGAATATATAAGTGACCACCAGTCATTTCATGATGCTTTGTGTATTTCAACGATAAAAGATGTGGCAACGAGTAATATTCACACAGTTGATGACACACAGGAAATGATTGATATGGAGTATCTTGAAACAGTAGGATACCAATTAGGGGAATGTATTTTTAATCGTATTGGTGATTTGGAGTTTTCTACCGAGGATAATAGTAGAGATCAAGCAGGTAGCAATCAGGCTAATTCAAAGATTGTTATGGCAAAAGATTTAACAGTAAAAGAATTTGAGGAGGCTTATCATTGTAAACTTGATTTTATAGATAGTGATTCTATCATAATACATGTAGCATCCTCAAATCGCTCTATTCTTTCTGAGCAACCGAATGAGAAACAAATAACAGATCAGAAAGATATGACATTATGGGATGTCCGTTCCTTAAGCTTCATGTTAAAATCCTTAGATAGCATACATTTTGCCACTTATGATAAGAGCAATTCATATGAAGTGATGGCTTATGAAGCAGATGCCAAACAAAATGGATTCGCCAAGGAAAATCTTACTTATTTACTTCGTGATGGAGAAGCGGATTATTACATTACAAACGAGGAAAGCAATTCAAATAGAGTAATTTGCATGATAGCGGAAAACGATTTCTTCCTTGTACATGTTACCGTATCCTTACAAGTAAGTTCCGATGCGTCCCTCGAAGATTATAAGAAATATTTCCAGGATAACATAAATACGGAATATATTAATGGTATGGTTAAGCTGTTACTTGATGAGGGAGGAAAGCAGGACGAATAGCTGGTTCTGCTAAAATTGCTCATACATATTACGGCACTGAATGAAAGAGAAACTTGTAAAAAGAATGCCATTTTTAAAATAAGATCTTTATAAAAAATTGATAGAATATAGGAATTATCTGGGGAAGCATATACTTTCCCGGATAATTCCTATAAATTTACACCATATTCCTAAAATGGAGGAAAATCCATGACGCATATTTTAAGTGAAATTAAATTTAGTATCGATAGAAAATTTCATCTTACTTTTCTTGTCATATGCCTGGGGATTATCAGTACTTCCCTGAGTTTTTTCAGTATAAACTTATATCGCGAATCATATGCAGACGTCGATCAATATCATCATTTATATGAAGGTGTGAACTATTATATGACTGGTGATAATTTTGTGGGTGAGTCGGAAAGAAAATTTGGAAAGGATCCAAACCGATACTTGAAACTGAAAAAATATAATGAAAAAATGAATAACTGTGACGCCTTTATGTATTTGGAACAGTACAAGCAACCGATTTATATAAAAAACTATAAAGGTAACGATACAAATTTATACAGATATGAGGAGGGGGATTACCAGGATTCAAAGAATGTAGTAATCTCTTCGGCGAATGGAACAGAAGAAATTTACTCTGGTGTAAAATGTTTTTGGATTGGTTCTAATGTCATAAATCATTATAAATTAGAAATGTCTGAGGGAGAAGCGTTTCAGGAGGAGGATTATGTATGGAAAGAGAATCAACCGATCAAAATAATATTGGGACAAGAGTATAAGAAAGATTATCAGGTCGGTGACAAGGTCCAATTAAATATTATTATGGCTGAGAAAGAGGCAATTATAGCCGGATTCTTGGAAGAAGGATCTAATATTTTGTATCATGGTCAATTACGAAATTTAGATAGGTATGCTATATTGCCATTATTTAATATAAGCGAATTACCACAAACGGATTCGCAAGAATTTACTTTTTGGGTGCTATATCTTATGAAAAATAGTGGAACGGTAGCTACGACGTTATCACCAAATCAAGTGCAGGATATTGTTATTGAAATATGCAACGAGCTGAATATTAAGCCGGCGTATTATGTTGGTGGAGCTACAAATCAGCAAAGCAGTACTTTTGGAATGAATATGGATACGATTTTGAAAATTATCTTTACGGTTGCAATAGGAATTTTACTTTTTACATGCATTATACTTACCATTTATATAT
>DAIMMU010000204.1:0-3928 GCA_036720515.1 Sedimentibacter sp. | reverse complement strand
TAAATGAGAAATGTGGTTAGGGCATCTTTAAATGAGAAATGTGGTTAGGGCATCTTTGAATTGATTTTTGTCGAAATATCTGATATATTTATTTAAAAAACATTGAGGCAAAATAATGGACAAATTAGAGAAGATGATAATAGAACACGGCGAAGTGAGGGAAGGAAATATTTTAAAGGTGGATAGCTTCCTGAATCACCAGCTGAATCCGGATTTTTTATACCAAATGGGAGAAGAGTTTTATCGCCTTTTTAAGGATAAGGAAATAACTAAAATTTTGACGATAGAAGTAAGCGGAATAGCAATTGCGATAATGGCGGCTTTGATTTTTAAAGTGCCTGTCGTGTTTGCGAAAAAAACAGAAAGCTTAAACTTGGATAAAGACGTCTATATCAGCAAGGTTTTTTCATATACCAAAAATAAGGAATACAATATTATGATAAGCAAAAAATACCTTGATAATAAAGATAAGGTGCTTATAATCGATGACTTTTTGGCTGAAGGAAATGCTATAAGAGGCTTGATAGATTTGACAAAAAAAAGCAATGCCCAGATAATGGGAATCGGCGTTGCGATTGAGAAGGGATTTCAGCAGGGAGGCAAAATCTTAAGAAGTGAAGGATATAACCTGAAAAGCCTGGCAATAGTTGATGAATTAAAAACTGATAACATAAAATTCAGAGTTCAGCAGTGAAGTATCGCAAAGTGAGGAAGAGAAAATGCCTACAACCTATGCACATTACACATTCGGCATGAAGGTTTTAAAAGAAATAAAGGGAGAATTAAGGGAATACATCGATAATAATACGGACCTGTACAACATTGGATTGCACGGTCCCGATATACTGTTTTATTTCAAACCGTTAAAATCAAATAAAATAAACGAATTAGGAAATGAAATTCACAAAGACAATGCTGATATTTTTTTTAATAATGCAAAAAAAGTAATATTATCATGTGATGATTTCGACAAAGCATTTGCTTATATTGCAGGCTTTATTTGCCACTATATGTTGGACAGCCGGTGCCATCCGTACATTAGAACAAAAGAAAACCGGATTTCACACAATGAAATTGAAACTGAATTTGACAGAGCAATAATGCTTGAAGATAATTTAAATCCAATCACATTTAAACCAACATCGCACATTGTTTCAAGCATTGAAAATGCATGGTGCATCTCCCGCTTTTTTTCGGACATTTCACCGGAGGAAATTCTTAAGGCATTGAAATCAATGAGGTTTTATTTAAACATGTTAGTGGCACCCGGGAAAATCCAAAGAGCTTTGTTGATAAGCGCCCTGAGAATTTCAGGAAGCGATAGCAAGATAGGACTGATAAAAGGGTATTCTCCAATCGAAGAGTGCAATGAAACAAATGATGAATTGATGGTATTATACAATGAAGCAATTAAGCCTTGCGCCTTGTTGATTGAAGAATATTTTAATATGTGCACGAATACATCTTTTATTAAGGGTGAAACGCTTAACGAAATATTCAACAGAAATTTTGGATAACTGTTTTTTCATGCGGTCTGAATGTCAAACAAACACCATTTATGCAATTTGAAATTGCAGGTTAAGAATCTCCTGTTTTTCTTGTAAAATCCTTAAATATATAATATTATTTATATAAAGCTTTTTTAAATATAAATTTGCTGTTATAAGGTGGATATTATGAACAAGTCTGAAGGAAAATTAACTAAGTTGGAAAAGTATTGGATTCTATACGATGTTGGAAATTCGGCATTTATTCTGCTCATATCTACAATCATACCTATTTATTTTAAGAATATTGCCTCATTGGATGGTGTAACACCCGCTAATTCTACAGCTTACTGGGGATATGCAATGTCGGTTTCAACATTGATAGTGGCGATATTAGGACCTGTATTAGGAGCGTTGGCGGATACAAAGGGCTATAAGAAGCCTTTATTTACGTTATTTTTAATGCTTGGGGTACTTGGGTGCGCATCTCTGTCCATTCCATTACCTTGGATTATATTTTTGATATTGTTTGTATTTGCAAGAGTCGGCATTTCCGGAAGCTTAATATTTTACGATGCTATGCTGCCTGATGTTACAACTGATGACAGGATGGATTTATTGTCATCCCACGGTTATGCATGGGGCTATATAGGAAGCTGCATACCGTTTACCGCCAGTTTATTATTAATTTTATCTGCGGGCAAAATAGGAATTACTTCATCCTTTGCAACAGGAATAGCTTTTATAATTAATTCCTTGTGGTGGCTGTTAATAAGCGTACCTCTTTTGAGAAATTATAAGCAGCTGAATTATGTCGAAGTTGAGAAGAATCCGGTAATAACGGCATTTAAACGTATTGGCGAGACATTTAGGGATGTGAAAAAGCATAAGGAAATATTTGTATTTTTGCTTGCTTTTTTCTTTTATATCGACGGAGTCCATACAATTATAGGAATGGCAACATCTTACGGCAAAGACGTGGGGATAAGCGACAATAATTTGCTTTTGGCTCTGTTATTAACTCAGGTGGTAGCTTTTCCGTTCGCAATTATATTTGGCAGGCTTTCCAAGAAATATAAAACAACAAATTTAATCAGTGTTTGTATATTGGGGTATTTCTTGATTACGTTGTTTGCACTTCAGCTTGATAAGGCTTGGGAATTCTGGTTTTTGGCTGTTTGTGTTGCTGTGTTTCAAGGGGCGATACAAGCTCTGTCACGATCCTATTTCGCAAAAATAATACCTAAGGAAAAGTCAAGCGAATACTTCGGATTTTATGATATTTTCGGAAAAGGAGCCTCCTTTACCGGTACAATGCTTATGGGAATTACAACGCAAATTACGGGCAACTCAAAATTCGGTGTATTGGTAATTAGTTTTATGTTTATAATAGGATATATAATATTTAAAAAACAGCAAAAATGAAATCTGCACAGACGCCTTACCCGCGGCACGAAATGAAAAAAGAGCATGAGGCTTTTCGCCTGCGGTACAGAGTAATAAAAAGTGAAAGGAGCTTAAATTATGGCAATTAAAGCAGCTTTTATAGTTCCGCATCCTCCCTTGATTATTCCCGATATCGGAAGAGGGGAGCAAATAAAAATTCATAAAACTTCGGATGCATATCAAAAAATCGCAAAACGCATAGCTGAAATTAAACCTGACACAATAATTGTAACCACTCCGCATTCAATAATGTATTCGGATTATATACATATTTCACCCGGGAATGCCGCAAAGGGCAGCTTCGGGGAATTTGGCAACAGAGATATATCCATGGAAGCAGAATATGACATCGAACTAATTGGTGAAATTTCAAAAGAGGCGGAAACACAGGGTATTCCTGCCGGAGTTTTAGGCGAAAAAAATAAATCATTGGACCACGGTGTAATGGTACCTCTTTATTTTATAAACAAGTATTACAATGATTATAAGCTTATACGCATATCCGTCTCGGGGTTGTCTTTCTTAGAGCATTACAGGTTTGGCAAATGTATCAGAAATGTTGCGGAAAAAAGCAACAAAACAATAGTATTTATAGGAAGCGGAGATTTATCCCACATGCTAAAAGAGGAAGGTCCTTACGGTTACAGAGAAGAAGGTCTCATATTTGACAGGGAAGTAACCAAGGCTATGAAGTCGGGAAACTTTTTGGAGTTTCTTAAATTTGACGAGGATTTTTGTGAATCTGCCGCTGAATGCGGACTTCGCTCATTCATCATAATGGCGGGATCATTGGATGGGAAAAGTATAAGTTCCGAGCTTCTGTCCTACGAAGGACCTTTTGGCGTAGGATATGCGGTCGCAGCGTTTTATGTTTTGGGAAATGATGAAGGACGCTGTTTTGACGAAATATATTTAAAAAATGAAACGGAAAGAATTGAATCGCTAAAATCAGAAGAGGATGAATATGTGCGTCTTGCACGCCAAACATTAGAAAG
>DAIMMU010000203.1:0-3974 GCA_036720515.1 Sedimentibacter sp. | reverse complement strand
TAATTCAATAAAATTATAGCATAAGAATTTATTTATATCAATTAATATTTTTAATGTTTATTCAATATTCTCGTCAATAAATTTAATCTTTTTTTGAGTGTCATCTAACTTCTTCATACAAAATGAATATGCCTTGATTCCTCTTTCGTAATTTTTCAGTAAATCATCAAGTGTTATATCCTTTTTGTTTTCAAACTGCAAAACAATATTTTTCAATTCTTCCAAAGCATCTTCAAAGCCTTCGTATTCCATATTACACCTCTTTTATATCAATTGTTTCCGCTTCTATTTTAAAATCAGCAAACCTTATTTTCAAAATATCCTTCTCTTTTACCTGATCTTTATCCTTAATAATATTTCCTTTGATGTCAGATACCAATGCAAATCCTTTTTTCAGCTGCTGATTGTAATCAAAGGAATTTAATTTTTCTCCCATTATTTTCAGACTTAAATTAAGCTCATTAATATATTTATTTGCTTCATTCATCATGACGCTTTTATAAACATTTAGTTGATTCTTCGCCTTATAAATATCCTCTAAGGGTAAATTGCTTCTTAAAATGTATTTTGATGTCATAAGATCAGCCTTTTTTAAGGAAATAATATTATTAGTACCTGATTTTAATGCAAATAAAAGATTATTCAATTTTTCTTCAACATCCTTATAGCTTTTTATAATTCTTTCGGCTGCAGCCGTTGGCGTGTGACAGTAAACATCAGCCACATAATCAGTTAATGTTCTGTCGGTTTCATGACCGATGCCTGTGACAACCACGACCTTGGATTTATATACCTCCATTGCCAAGTCTATGTCATTGAATATATTCAAATCTTCGAAGCTTCCTCCGCCTCTTGCAATAAGGATTACATCAGTTTCTGCTTTATTAAAGTAATTTATCCCGTCAATTATATGTCCCTTGGATTTTTCACCCTGTACCAATGCATTGTAAACGGTTATTTCTATATCTGCTTTAACACTTTCAAAGGTTTTTAATATATCCTTGAGGGCAGCTCCTGTCTTTGATGTTATTATGCCTATTTTTTGCGGAAAAGAAGGTATTTCTCTTTTACGGTCAAATAATCCCTGAGCTTTTAATTTCTCCTTTAATAATTCCAAATCAAGCAGAATTTTTCCTAAGCCCGCTCTCTCGATATTTCTGACAATAAGCTGATATGTACCCTTTGCTTCATAAACGGAAATTTCGCCCTCTGCAATCACTTTGTCTCCGTTCTTTGATATGGTGTCGGCAAAAAAAGCAACACAATTGATACATGATGTTTCATCGCATAATGAAAAATATGTATATCCTGTCTTGCTTGTTCTTATGTTTGTAATTTCGCCTTCCACTCTCAGATTATTGAGAATTGAATTGCTCATTAAATATCTTTTTACATATTGGTTTAAAACTGATACCTTAATGGGTTTTAGCTTCATTGTGCCACCTGTCGATAATAGGCAGAAACGCAAGTCCTACAGCATTGTCCGAAGAGTTTTTAACAGCAGGAAATATTATTTCATAATCATTCATATTATCAATGATATATTTTCTTAAGCAGCTGTTGGAAGCAACTCCGCCGGAAATTATTACGGTTTTAAAATGGAGATAGGATAAACTATGTATTATATTCAGGGTGCATTCTGCTATATATTTAAAAAGAGAATTTATTATTGTTTCTTTTGAATGTTCATTTAACAAATTACCATAGTAGTTTTCCATTCCTGATAAATTTATATATGGCTGCCTGCTTATAGGAGGAGTTTTGATTTTTTCCGTATTCTTATCCCTAAGGTATTCTTCCATGTGCTTACCGCAGGGAAACGGAAAGCCCATTAAAACACCAAGCCTGTCTATAAGCTGTCCAAATGTAATATCCTTAGTCCCGCCTTCAATTTTTGTTTCAAATCCCTTTAATGTTTTTTCGGCGGATACGAATTCCGTTGTTCCTCCTGATATGTGGACGGCAAGTATCCTATCGTCAATATTTTTATAGTTTTCCGTCAAAGAGGCTGAAATATGGTTTTCTTGATGTGAATATTCAATGTATGTGCATTTTAAAGTATGGGAAATAACTTTACCGAAATTTTGACCGACAGTGAATACAGGCATGTATGAGTCTTCCCCGTTGCGGGGCTTTGAGCTTACGGATACCGTTTTAACCTTTGTAATGTCCTCAGAAATTCTTCCGTAAAGCTCCGGCAAGTTTTTTAAATGCTGAAAAACAGCCTCCTGCTGCCTTAATCCTTTTTGACCCTTTTTAACTTCAAGAACCTTTCGTTCATCCGCAAGTATTTCTCCGCTTTCTGCATCTATCAATGCAATTGAAGTTGTATAAGCACTCGTATCGATTCCTAAAATGTATGTCATTTCTTAATGCACCTTACCACAGTACCAAGAATTCCGTTAATAAATTTATGGGAATCTTCGTTTGAAAATTTCTTGCTGATTTCTACCGCTTCATTAATTGATACACTTTCGGGTATGGTTTCGTTATATAATATTTCAGAAAGAGCAACACGAAGCACTGCAAGGTCTACCTTTGCAATACGGGTAATTTTCCAGTCCTTCGAATTATCAGTTATATATTTGTCTATTTCCTCCATATTATCAATCATGTCAGATATGGTTTTGTTTAAATAATCAACATCCATTTCTTCAAGCTCAAAATGCTCTAAGAATTCCGGTATATTAATTACGTTAAATTCTTTGTTCACATCCATACTGTATGCAATTTTGACAGCTTCTTCCCTTGTTTCTTTTCGTTTCATATTTTTCTCCTGATACAATAAGTACGGGGACATTCCTTCTTCTTTTGAGAAGGTGTGCCCCCCTTCCTTCAACCTTAAAATTGTCAATCTATTTGTTTGGTTTATTCTATTACTATGTCGGTAGGTTCCTTTTCCTTGTCCTTTTCTTTATCCTGAACTATATTAAGTACATGGACGTTAACAGCTGCTACCTGCAAGTCTGTCATCGTTTCAATTTCTTTCTTTACCGCTAGCTGAACTTCTTTGGCAACCTCGTTAATTTTATAGCCATATTCAACATTTATAAATATGTCCAATACAACTGTGTTTTCATTAATTTCAACTTTTATTCCTTTTGAATAATTGTTTTTTGAAAACAAATTGGTAATTCCGTCGGCTACTCCTGTACGGGTTGTACTTACTCCTTTAACTCCGCCGGTTGCAATTCCTGCAATAATTATTACAACATCGTCGGATATTTTAACCTGACCAAATTCAAAAGTTTCGTTATCCATAATAGCACCTCCTAAAATAATTATAGCAGAAGTTGTAAATTATTACAAATCAATATTATCGAATTTAACAATTTTTATTTGAGAAGGTTTATATTCAGTTTCTGAAACAACAATGTCCAAAATTATCGTTGCATCCGCCTGTTCAATTGTATCATTTGTAACTACCTTTACCATACTTTCATCAACAATGACAACTGTTTCATTATATCCTTTGGATTGGAGCATAAGTTCAATCCCCTGTTCCGACTCGACAAATGAATTCTTTTTCAATAACAGCTGTTCGAATTGAGCCTTTGTGTCTTCCGAAATCATAGATGAGCTTAAGCTTTCTTCTAAATAATCCAATACATCCATGTTGCCTTTTTCTTTGTTTAATTTAAAATTAGAAAAGCTGACATTTAACATTCCCAAGACACCTTCCGAAGAAGCTTGTTCCGCGCCTGTTAAGTCGGTAATGTCTCCTATGATTTCATAGTCTGCTTCAGGCAAAATTCCCGCAAAATCAGCTTCATTCACGCCGCCCTCAATAATTTGTGCAATGTCATTTCCATTTTCCTCTAATTGCCCTGTTTCAACATCTTTAAATCCATTATCCGGCGTCAAACTCATATTTACGTAACCAATAATGAATATTATTGCCAAAGATGCTATAAATACCAATGTTTCCTTTCTCATTATCATAATTACCCCCTTAGTTAATAACTACTATTTCA
>DAIMMU010000202.1:0-4012 GCA_036720515.1 Sedimentibacter sp. | reverse complement strand
GCATGAGAAGGCATAGAACTATAGGCAGCTTTGTAAGGATCATACGAGTCATCAAGGTTCATAGCTTTTTTATATGATTTAAGTTGACTGATTATACGGTTTGCAAACTTAGGGTTATTTTCAGTAACATAAGCTTCAATACCTGAAGTATCATAAATTGTCATAGAAGCTTTAAATTCATCAATTTGCTGGCATATCGGTTCAGTAATATCAACAAGATTATCGAACATAGATTGTAAGTCCAAAAGAAAATCTTGTTTAAAACGAGTAATTTTAGAAGCATCAGGAACCTTGTTAAATCCGCAGAATTCTCTTAATTCTTTTGAATATTTAAGGAATATTATTAAAAGAGTATCTGTAGGGATAGAAAGAATACGTTGCAGAATCAATGCCCAAATCATTGCATAAAGTGGATATTTACGTGGTCTTCCTGTTGATGCATAAAAATTACTTACAAAAGAATATGGAATGAACTCATTGATATTAATGGTATTCTCCAATAAGGAAAGAAATTGAGGTTTGTCATTTTCAAATTTTTCTTGACAATCAGAAAAAATTTCTGCCAAAGAAAGCTGTTTATGTGGTATCATTTATACGTAACTCCTTTCGAGATTTTGGTGGATTTGCTTTTGACGATTCAATTTTACCATAAATCAGTGAGGAGTTACAATTTTTTTACACAAAAAAATCCCGTAATTTCACGGGTTGTGGCGTTTCGCAAACGCCTATATTAATATATTATTTGGAGGTGTAGTTTTATATGGATAAAAATATAAATATAAAATTAGATGCATTGCTGACGGTGGCAAAGTCATTTTTTGTCCGTGGCAATGCTGTTCAGTATGATGAATTAAGCATGGATCGTATTTGCCGTATAACACCACGCCGAGAATTGTATTCAGCTCCCGAAAAAGCTACTAACCAACATATTTTGTTTTTAGATTGCTCCTCATTTGTTTTTTCAACATTTTATCAGGCATTCGGGTATGAATTTGCGGCAGATGTTACAAATGATATGATTAATTTAAGCAATATCAGAATATTTTATTATGAAATAACCGGGAAGGAAACAGAGGAACAGAAGATTTCGGTAATGGAGAATTTTAAGGATAATCTACAGGCTGGGGATGTTATAGTTACAGTGTATGATTATGATAATGGTCATACTATGCTTTATGCAGGAAATGATATGTTTTATCACTGTACTTCAAATGGTAAAAAAGGAAGCTATAACTATAAACAGCAAAATGATAATATATATGATATAGGAGCTATATTTTACGTTAATTCTTCAGTTTTGTTTTCATCTGAAATCGATGGAATACCATCGCGAAATTATCTTTTTGGTGAGAAAAATCGCAGATTCTGTATATTACGACCCTTTTTAGAGATTGACACAGTAACTTCTGAAACGCAGAAACGTATTAAAGGCTTAAAAAATATATATGCAGCAGTAACATGTTCGCATCCGGAGGGAAGGAGCGTCAGAGCAGGAGAAGAAGTAAAATATATAATTGAAATTTCAAACCTTGACATATGTTCACACAATATTAAAATAAAGTATAATAAAGAAGAATGCTTAGTATTCCTTAATACAGGTGAAAATGTAAGAAAATCATATATTGAAATTGTCAAAAAGGATATGGTTGCTAACGGGTATATATTTAAACCAAATGTTGCAGTAAATGATGTGGCAATTTACGTACCTGAAATAATATATGATAATAACCAGTTTTCATATGATATTTTGTTATTGGAGCCGGAGGAAATAATAGATTATTTATTTGAAAAACAAACTAAGGCTGAGGGAGAAGTATATCATTTAAAGGCAATAAGTGGGATAAAATCTATACTTGTTCCCGGTCACTTCGGCGGCTTTGGAGTAATATCGCCGGAGATTGTTAAATCACCTGAAATACGTATTCATCGAATATCTATGTCATCATTACAATCAGGAGATTTAATAGTATACAAGGATACATTGGATTCACCGGCAAAAGCTGTAAGATATTGTGAAAACGGAAGATTTGATTTTGCTGAAAGCGAAGATGCATCTAAATTTACAGACAGTTTGTTTGGACGCTTTTGTTTTTGTGTCATAAGGCATTCGTTATATAAATATTGATGGGAGAGTAGGAAATGCATTTTGAAACTGATTATAAACTTGAAAATTTTATTATTGATACTAAGTGGGAGGATTTTCCTGAGGAAGTGCAAATACATGCTCGAGTATGTTTTATAGATCTTATTGGTGCATTATTGGTCGGAAGTTTAAGCGAGCAGTTCATTGCAGGAAAAAAATTAGCCAAAGCAATATTTGGACAAGGTGATATAGCAGTTATAGGCTCAAATGATAGATTTAGTTTTATGGGTGCAGCATCTGCAATGGGTCATTCATCTAATGCATATGATATTGATGATGGACACAATATTATTAGAGCTCATCCCGGAACTTCTTTTATAGGAGGTTTATTGGCAGCAGCATATGAAAAAAATATAAGCTATAAGGAATTGCTTACAGCATTAGTGATTTCATATGAAACTACAATCCGAATAGGTGAGGCTATAATGGATTATTATAATTATGCACATAGCAGCGGTACCTTCGGAGCTGTCGGCACAGCTGCAGGAGTGGGGCGAATATATGGGTTTAATAAGGAGCAAATGAATAATGTATTGTCAGTGGCAGAGTTTAATGCACCTTTAGTTCCTGGAATACGCTCAGTAGAATATCCGTCAATGAATAAGGATGGTGTTCCATTCGGCGTTATGATAGGTGCTCTTGCTGTTATGGAAACCATATGCGGATTTAGAGGTAATAAGAATTTGCTTGAAGCAGATGAATACAACCATTATCTTGATGATTTAAATAAGAACTTTGAAATTATGAAGCTTTATTTTAAACCATATACATGTTGCAGATGGACTCATCCGGCAATTGATTCATGTCTTGAAGCAATACGAAACAATAGAATTTCATACAAGGATATAAAGCAGGTTACAATTTATACATTTAAACGAGCTACTATGCTTTCAAAAATTGTTCCCATAACGGCAGATGAAGCCCAGTATAATATAGCTTACCCTGTAGCAGCAGCTATTGTTACAGGTGATTTTGGCTTAAAGCAGATTACAACGGAAGCTTTTGGAGACCCGGAAATTTTATCAACGATGAAAAAGCTTAGCTTTCAAGTAGACTATGAAATTGATAAACAGTTTCCTGAAAGGCGAATATGTCGAGCTGAGATAATTACAAATAATAATCAAAAATTTATTTCTTCAGAATGCGAGCCTCGGGGTGAAGCTCATGAGAATATTGGTATTGATTGGATTAGTAAAAAGTTTAAACGTATTACTGCTCATGTTATATCAGGAGATTTCCAAGATTACATTCTGAATATGATGACAAATGATCTTGATACTTCGAGCATTAACATAGTCGATGAGATTAATGGATATATAACTTAGGAATTATATGGTAAAGGTTATTAGCTTTGGATTATTAATATTAAATTAAGTTTTAAAATATATTATGGTGTTAGTACAATAAAAATGTTGAAAAATGTAGGCTTTTCAACATTTTATTATTTAGTAGCATATCAAATTATTATTGACTTAATATATCAAAAATTATATAATGAAACGAACATACGTTTTGAAAAGAGGAGATGCCTCATGGGTGAATTTAAAATAAAATCAGAATTCAAACCAACCGGTGACCAGCCGGAAGCTATAGAAAAAATATTTGAGGGATTAAGGAAAAATTATAAGTATCAAACACTTCTTGGAGTTACCGGCTCCGGAAAAACATTCACTATGGCAAATATAATTGAAAAGGTGCAAAAACCAACCCTTGTTTTAGCTCATAACAAAACATTGGCAGCCCAGCTATGCTCAGAATTTAAGGAGTTTTTCCCTGATAATGCGGTTGAATACTTTGTTAGCTATTACGATTATTATCAGCCGGAGGCATATGTGCCAAGCAGTGATACATTCATAGAGAAGGACGCAT
>DAIMMU010000201.1:0-4017 GCA_036720515.1 Sedimentibacter sp. | reverse complement strand
AAAGTGTTTTCTTGGCACCCACTTAAAAAATCAAGTTTTTTTGTGGCTCCCTAAGAATTCATAATTCGAAAGGAGTTTTTTTATGAAAAAAAATAATGTACAATTTATGACACGCACTGCTCTTGTAGCAGCGGCGTATGCTGCCCTGACATATGCTTTCGCATGGATGAGCTATGAAGAGCTGCAGTTTAGAATATCGGAAATATTAGTATTGTTTGCGCTTATAGAACCGCGATATGGACTTGGATTAGTATTGGGATGCGTATTGGCAAACTTAGCAAGTCCATTGGGAGTTATTGACATGTTTGTCGGTTCAACTGCAACACTATTGGCAGTTATATTCATAGTACAGGTAAGAAAGCTATTAGGCTGCAATAAAAAAGCGCTGATTATTGCAAGCTTTGGACCTGTAATATTTAACGCTTTATTGGTAGGCTTGGAGTTAACCTATTTGTTTAACACGCCGTTTGCCGCGAATGCTTTTTATGTAGCGGTTGGGGAGTTTACAGTAGTTACACTGATAGGTACTGTTGTGGTAAATTCCATTATGAAAAATAATATGTTAATAGAAAGATTGTCATTTAATTAATTAAATGCATAAGCCATATATAAGTCTCAAGTTTAAGGTTTATATATGGCTTTTTATTTTCTCCTCTAATTTTTCAAACCAGATTATCAAAGATTGACTCTTGAAATTAGCAAACAAAACTTTCCTCTTGAGAAACTAATACTCCTTTCGGAAGCCAAAATTTTAAGGCGCACTTTTCTGTTGAAATATTTATCTCATCGTAAATATATTTTTCTCCGTCCATACAAACATTGGTGGGCTCATTAAATTTAATGTTAGCCTGCTCAGTTTTGACATATGTTATATATTTGTTGATTTTTGGATTTTCTAAATGCTCGCCCTTCTTGTAGCTTCCGATTAATCCTAATATTTTAAACCTTGAAATATTTTTTACAAAGCATAAGTCTATTATTCCGTCATTTATTTTTGCTTTAGGAGCGCATTTGTAGCCGCTGCCGTAATATTGCCCGTTTGCTGCTACACCTATCAAAAATGAGCCTTTGAAAGAGGTTGTATCTGCCTTAATTTTAATGTTTTTCCCCAATTTGCTAAATAAACAATACAATATAGAGAGATAATATCTGGTGGAGCCTTGAATAAAAGGAATTTTCTTGAATTTATGCATGTTAAAGGCTACATCGGCATCAAGACCTATGTTTAAAACTGTGGCAGCATACACATTGTTAACCTTAATTAAGTCTAATTCCGTACTTTCGCCTTCTGTTTGTGAAATTATGTCACTAAAATTTTCGTAATTATTGAAGTTTTTAATAAAATCATTTCCGGAGCCCAAAGGAATTACACCAATGCTCGCATTCTTGTATTTGCACGCAGCATTAATAACCTCATGTAGTGTTCCGTCGCCGCCGCAAGCATAAAAAACAGTTTGTACATTTTCCCTGCATTTATTTGCAATGAAATTTTCTATGTCACCTTTAAATTTGGTAATATATATTTCATAATCAATTTTGTTGTCTTTTAATTCAAAATTTATGGTTTCTTTTAGCTTTTCTTGTGCTTTGCCGGTGCCTGCCACAGGATTTATAATAAATATATGTCTCATAATGCCTCCGTATGTTTAAGTCTGAAAAATAGGGTTAGGGCATCTCGCAGTCTAATTCACCAAAATATTTGCTCCCTTTGGTCGTATGTTTTGAGAGTTAGGGCATCTTTATTTTGTTCCGAATAATCTGTCTCCTGCGTCTCCCAGTCCGGGTACAATGTAGCCGATTTCATTATATTTTTCGTCAATAGCTGCAGTGTATATTTCTACGTCCGGGTGTGCCTCCGTAACTCTTTTTAAACCTTCCGGAGCGCATACCAAATGAATTGATTTGATTTTTTTAGCTCCCCGGTTTTTTAACATTGTCAATGCTCCTATCATGGAACCTCCTGTTGACAGCATGGGTTCTGTAATAATTACCAATCTGTGCCCGATGTCTGACGGAAGCTTGCAGTAATATTCAACGGGCTGAAGTGTTTCTTCATTACGGTATAAACCGATGTGACCTATTTTAGCATTTGGAATCAAATCCAACATTCCGTCTACCATACCGAGCCCGGCTCTTAAAACTGGAACAATTGCAATATCTTGTCCGGACAATATTTTGCCTGTAGTTTTGCAAATAGGTGTTTCTATATCAATATCATTCAGTGGAAGATTTCTTGTTACTTCATATGCCATAAGCATGGCTATTTCTCTTACCAATTCTCTGAAATCTTTTGAAGAAGTGTTTTTGTCTCTTAGCATTGTCAGTTTGTGCTGAATCAGCGGGTGTTTTACTACTGTTACATTATTCATAAGTAGCTCCTTTATTGTAAAATATGTTATATAATAAGAATTGAGTTGTTTGTAAACATGTAATATAATTATTATATACAAAAAGCTCTTTGT
Source organism: Sedimentibacter sp. (assembly GCA_036720515.1). Taxonomy (GTDB): domain Bacteria; phylum Bacillota; class Clostridia; order Tissierellales; family Sedimentibacteraceae; genus Sedimentibacter. Next base: position 1,555 of record DAIMMU010000201.1, on the reverse strand, counting down.
CAATTAATTTTTTATTAAACGAGGGGGACACACCTTGAGGTGATTCTGCGAGGGATAGCCTTTGAAGGAATGTCCGCGTACTGGAGGAGTTATGATTATAGGTATCGGAACAGATATAACAGAAGTTGAAAGAATTAAAAAGAATATGGAAAATAACCGCTTCCTTCAAAAAATATATTCCGAAAGAGAATTGGAATATCTAAAAATAAGGAAATTCAATCCTCAGACAGCTACCGGAATGTTTGCCGCAAAGGAAGCGGTTGCCAAATGTCTTGGCACGGGGTTTTCAAATTTTGGTCCCTGCGATATCGAAATATTAAAGGATGAAATTGGAAAGCCAATTGTTTTCTTAAGTAAGAACGCATTAAAAAAAGCAGAGGAGCTGAATATAAAAACAATTCACATTTCCATATCTCACACAAATGATTTTGCCGTTGCACAGTGTGTAGCGGAATGAAATTAATGCATATATTTATAAATTTCATCATAGAATAAAAGGAAGGGGGACACACCTCTACTTAAAAGGAAGGGGGACACACCTCTACTATAGGGAAAGTCTCTGCGGGTAAGAGGAATGTCCCCGTACTTATTAATGGAGGGGGGACACACCTCAACTGAATGTCCCCGTTTATTATGATGGAAGCAGGTTTGGGTATGAAATTTGTAATGCTGTGCTTTATTATATTGATTGTATTAAGCGGTTGCACTTCTGCGGCTGACCCCTTTATTCTGCCTGTTAACTATACAGGTGACGCATTGATGAAAGTGTATACGGATAAAACAGAAAATGATTATAAGGTAAATATAATTTGCAGAGACGGAAATTACAGCATAAGGACGGAATCAGAGAACGAAGCCTGGAATTACGCTTATGTTTCAGGAAACAGATGTATATTGACCAATGATAAATTTCCCGAAAGCAGTGTAACAATTGAAAATTTTCAATTAGCCGAGGTGCTTTTGCAGGATTTTGATTTTGGAAAATTTGATGTATTGGAAGATATACCGGAAGAATTGATTTATTGGGACGGAACATACAAGCATGTTTTAAATTTCAGCAAAGAAAATCTGCTTCCGAAGACAATTTTTATTTATAAAAATGATAAATTGGTAAAAGCTATACAGTATGAAAAATTAGTTATTGAGGAATAATATTAATAATAATTTACGAATAATACAAATGTTACCATACAACTTATATATTTATTGTGGTAAAATAAGAAAGCTAATAGTGTGCAATTGCGAGGTGTGTATCTTGGCGGAGAATAAAAAAATATTAATTTCCATCCCTGAAAATTTACTGAGGGAATTGGATAATGCCGTAAAAGAAGAAGGAACAAACAGAAGTGACTTTATTAGAAAATCAATAAGGTTTTATTTGATTGAAAAAAGAAAGCTTGAAATAAGAAACAAAATGAAGGCCGGTTACTTGGAAATGAGCAAAATCAACAAGAGCATTACCGAAGAATACTCAGAAGGGGACTATGAGGACTTTTTAAGCTATGAAACTAAATTATTAGGAAGTGAATAGTTTGATTGTTAAAAGGGGAGATGT
>DAIMMU010000200.1:0-4018 GCA_036720515.1 Sedimentibacter sp. | reverse complement strand
GGGCTTGGAGGAAGCTTTGGATTTGAAGGGGGAATGATTCCCATGTTTGGAATTCAAATACCTGCCATTGCCACGGCGGCTGTAGTCGGAATTGCTCTTAACCTCATGCTTTCAATAGGTGAATAATATAAAGAGTTTGATAAATATGATTTGAAATACAGGATTCTTCGGACAGCTTCTGAAGAATCTTTTTTTGATGGAGCAAACAAACTTGATGTACTCCCTTACAATTTGAAAAAAATTCATAAATAGAATTATTAACCATAATATAGTATTAAGCTGCATGCTAATTGTTTAAATTATAACATGATTATTTTGCTGGACAAACGAATTCCTATATAGTATAATCATTTCACCAGGGGTATTTTCAGAATTATATAAGGTGAATACGTTTACAAAACTTAAAAAGAAGGGGGTAATAAGTCGAATTCTTTGTTAATCGGGAGGTGAATGATTTTTAATTTTTATGTTTTCCTGTAAATTATTAACGGAATAATTTTTATCACTATTAATATTTATAAAAAAGAAAGAAAGGAAGGTATAATAATGGACAAAGAAAATAACAGAGGTCAATGGGCCAGTAATTTTGGTTTCTTAATGGCAGCTATTGGTTCAGCAGTTGGATTGGGAAATATTTGGGGATTCCCTTATAAAATGGGAGCAAACGGAGGGTTTGCATTTCTATTGGTATATTTAATTTTGGTTTCATTTGTCGGATTTGCAACCATGTTAGGAGAGCTTGCCTTAGGTAGAAAATATGGTTTAGGAGTTATCGGAACCTACAGGTTAATCGGCAAGAAGTATGAATGGATAGGCTGGCTCGGATTTTTATCAGGGTTCTTCATTTTAGGTTTCTACAGCGTTTTGGGAGGTTATACACTGCGTTATACATTCGGGTTCCTCTTGGAAATGTTCAGTAAGGGTGCCGGCTTTGGCGGAATGGGAAGCGGAGAATTTTTTGGCTCCTTCATAGTTAACGGAGGGGGCAATCTTCTGTATCATGCTATTTTCATGGCTTTGACCATCTACATTGTAATGGGCGGTATTTCAAGCGGTATTGAGAAATTTACAAAGGTCGCAATGCCTGCACTGTTTATTATGCTTGTTGTAGTTATAATTCGAAGCGTTACATTGGAAGGCGCTTTTGTAGGTCTGCAATTTATGTTTGTTCCAAACTTTGCAGCCTTTACGGAAATAGGCTTTATGAAGGTTCTTAAGACAGCGGCGGGGCAGATGTTCTTCTCACTGTCCTTGGGTATGGGGTGTATGATAACTTATGGCTCTTATCTTACCAAAAGCGAAAACTTAGAGAAAAATGCAATGATTATTCCTATAGCAGATACAATTTTTGCTCTGTGTGCCGGTTTGGCGGTAATGCCTGCTGTTGGTGCATTCATGTATCAGGGAGTTGAAGGAATTAGCTTCACAGGAGGTCCCGGGCTGTTGTTTATAACATTGCACCAGGTATTTAGCGTAGGTATGGGCGGATTTATCGGCAATCTTTTTGGAGTAATTTTCTACTTCCTTGTGTTCATAGCAGCCATTACTTCGGCAATTTCACTGCTGGAGGTTTGCACGGCATTCTTTATCGACAGAAAAGTTGAAAAAGGAGAAGCTCCAAACCGTAAGATTATAACAATTATTACAGGCTTTGCAATTTTCTTGGTAGGCAGTCTTGTATGTCTTGACGGACTTGGTTCGGGCGTAGCGGGCGGAGCTATAATTGACCCTCCGGGTGTTCTGTTAGGAATGGAGAATATCCGTGTTGCATTTGCTTCTTGGCTTGATTTCTATGACATGATTTCCGAAGGAGTATTCATGCCTCTTGGTGCAATCCTGATGTCCTTAATTATCGGTTGGGCTTTGAAAACAAAAACAATCAAAGAAGAAGTGGAAGCTTCTCCGGGAGTTCAGATGGTAGCATACAAGTTCTGGGATATTTGCTTTAAGTTTATAGTTCCGATAGGAATTTTCTTAGTATTGATAGGTCAGCTTGACGATTTCTTCGGGTTAAAAATATTCTAAGAATATATTAAGAATAATACAATATAAAAGAGCGGATAACCGCTCTTTTTAAATGTCTATTGGGATTTTAACGTCTTGCTCATCAGGTCCCTGCCTATTACAGTATTAGGAAAAATATTTAATGCTGTTTTCAAATAATCCTCCGGCGACGGCATAGAGGGACTGAAATGTGTCAGCCATAATTCCTTTACATTTGAATTTAAAGCAATTTTTGCAGCTTCCGAAAAAATCATATGCATTTTTTCAACAGCGCTCGAAAGTTGCTCATCATCACCATACATTCCTTCACAAATAAGCAGGTCGGAATTTTTTGCAATTTCATCTATAAATTTAACGGGTCTTGTGTCTGTTACATAGGAAATTTTAATGGGAATTCTCGGAGCTCCTAAAACCATGTCCGGAGTAATAGTTTTATTATCAACTGTAACATCTTCGCCGCTGTGAAGAAGCTTCCACAGCTTTACCGGAATATTCAGCTTTTTAGCTTTTTCCGGCTGGAAATGAGGTCTTAAATTAAGCTCAAGGCTGTATCCTAAACAGTTTATATGATGCTTTAACGGAATTGACGTTATATTTAAACCTATTTGATTAAATTTCTGTGGCTTTGTGTCATGAAGCTCTGAGATTCTTACTTCATAGGGAAGAAAGCCGCAAACAACCAACAGTGAGTTTATAATTTTCGTGCTTCCCCTTGGAGCTATAATATTTAAGGGCTCAGATCTGCCATGATTCCCGATTGTAAGCAACAGTCCCGGAAGACCTGTCACGTGGTCGGCATGGCAATGAGTAATCAATATGGTATCAATTTTATTTAAGCTTAATTTTCCTTTGTGGAGTGAAATCTGGGTACCTTCGCCGCAGTCTATAAGTATTGCTCTTCCGTTATATTCAATATGGCATGATGCCAAATATCTGCCGGGAAGGGGTACCATACCTCCTGTGCCGATTAAAGTTACGTTTATCATTTTATCACCTTTTCTCCGTAGTTAATTTATTATACATAGTAATGCTTTATATTTCAATAATTATGTAATAATTAACATCCCAATGCAGATTATAACCGATGTTATTCCCTGAATAGCCCTGTAAAAAATATAATTGCCTATATTGAAGTTAAAATCATTTGTAACCGCCAATGTTTGAAAAATTACGGATATGCCTGAGAAACTAATGAGAAAATTAATTATTATCAGCTTTATATCAGTTGGCAGAGAGGAGGATGCCGCAACGCTGCAGCCGTTGGCAATCTCTAAAATCCCTACGGAAACAGAATGTATAATATCGCTGTGCTGAGCGCTCAAGGAAAAATATTCTGATGCCGAAATAAGTATTGCATCAAAAAAGTTGGAAAATACAGAAAATATAACTATTACACCGCCAATGGACAATATGGAGGCAACCGATTTATAAATTGATGAATTGAAGGCATCATAAAATGAAATGTATTTTTGCTTTTTTTCATTTATAACAGTGTGATGAATATCATTTTTCCTTAAAATTATCCCGATAAAAACTGCACCTAACAAATGGGGAACAACAATGTATTTATATAAATTAAAGTCGCCAAGCATTGAAAAGGACACTGCTCCAGCCATAAACTGAAAGCTACAGTTATTTGTGAAAGTAATCAATGAATTTGCTTCACGGCTGTCTATTCTTTTATAGGAAGCCATTGTATTTATCGTCATTGCTCCTGACGGATAACCTACCACGAAGCTTATAAAATAGGGGATGAATGCATATTTGCTGTTAAAAATCCTGTTTGATAAAAAGGACAATTTATCCGACATTCTATATAAAAAATTGTATTGCAGCAATATGTTTGATAAAATAGACATGGGGAGAAGGTACGGTATCATGTTGTTAACCCATATTTTAAGACCGTTGAAAACTCCTTCCGATACTATACCGGGCTTCATTACAAATAAAAAAATTATGAATAATATAAAAACAGGAATAAAATTTCTTTTAAACATTAAAACACCCCCTACTT
>DAIMMU010000199.1:0-4023 GCA_036720515.1 Sedimentibacter sp. | reverse complement strand
AAAAATAAAAATTAAATAGTTCGTATTATTTTTCTATACTGCTGTATACAGCTAACGCATCGGTAATATTATACTGTTCCGAATGGTGATTCCCTTTCGCACCAGCTGAAATCAGAATATATTCCTGTCTACCTACTTTGGCGAGACTGGCGAGACATAGACCGGCTTCGTTGGTATATCCAGTTTTTCCTCCTAAAATTTCTCCGTCAATAATGCTTTGATTGCTGAGTTCCTGAAACATGGTACTGTAAAAGGTCATACCGCCAGGGTGTTTATTCGTAGGTTGTGTGGAATGACGGGATGAAGTGAAAATCTCACGGAAAGTATCATTTTGCAATGCATAGCTTAGAAGAATAGCCATATCCTTAACTGTTGTATAATGATTTTTATTATGAAGGCCGGTGGCATTTTCAAAATGGGTATTGTCCATACCAATATCTGCCGCCTTTTGATTCATCATCTTTACGAATCCCTGCTCCGAACCTGCAATTTGATCTGCAAGCCCAATACAAGACTCTGCACCACTTGGAAGTAGTGCTCCATATAAAAGGTCAATAGCGCGTACATTTTCACCAGGCTGAAAACCAGTCATTGATGCATCTGCTTTGTACAGTCCCTGAAATGTGTAGTTGGTAAGCTCTATTTCTTCATTGAGATTAGGTAGATTTTCTATTGCAACAATGGCTGTCATAATTTTAGTCAAAGAAGCAGGATAGATTTTTTCTTGGCTATTTTTTTGCATTAGGATAGCATTATCTTTTAAACGGACCAGAATAGCATTGGGACTGGTCAGCTTGTCAGGAGATATGGAGACAGTTGAGTCCGTTTCTATCTTAAATATATGTTGTTTTTCTTGAGTAATGATGAATTTATGAACACTAAAGGCAATAACAGCAATTAATAGAAATATTATAAATATTAGTATTCCTAGATTTTCTCTTTTTACTTTTCGTACCATATAAAACAGCTCCTTGTTCTGTACTGGTATTATTTAACCACAGAAAAAAGAGACATGTTGGAATTCCATCTTATGAAATTCTTAAGGTTTTATTAAGACATTTCTTTTTTAAATATGCTATTATGAACGGGTTAAGTACAACGGAGGTGAATTTAATGTTTATTATTATAGTGTCAATTACGTGTTTTATTGGTACTTTGCCATTCTTGATTCCATACCATGTAATACTGAACTCTCAAATCAAAAAGATTGATTGTAAACTGTCAATTGAACATATTGTAATTGCATATATATTTGTATACTATCTTACTGGTGTGCTGATTTTTACTGGCATTGCTTCCATAAGCGATATTGTTCATAACAGCTTTGGAATAATAACATCAAAGGGGTTGAATATTTCACCGAATGAGATTAATCTGATTCCATTTCGCTGGATTGCAGAGAATGTTCGTCCATACATAGAAAATGTATTGCTTTTTATACCTCTTGGATTCATAATCCCATTTATTTGGAAAAGGTATGAAGTGTTATGGAAAACAGCATTAACTGGTTTTACATTATCTCTTATAATAGAATTGAGTCAATTGTTTAATAGAAGAATAACGGATATTGATGATTTAATGATGAATACTCTGGGAGCGTTAATCGGATGGGTAATTTTCAGGATGATGAAAGAGCATTTGTCAAAACTACAGAAAAAGGTATTTGTCCAAATTACCAATATGAAAAAAACTCCCTTGCTCCTTCATGAAGAGGCGGTTTTTTATATGGTCAGTGCATTTGCCGGTATGCTCTTTGTGTTTCACCCATTTTTAATACCTTTACTGCAGTTTGTACTTAAAATTAGAGTTAATATATAAATCGTATATTACGAATTGTAGAATATCTTTATTTATAAGAGGACAATCTATCTGATTTAATCAGATAAATTGCCCTTTCCTTTATTTTTGTGGAAGCACGACAGTAAAAACTGTTTTTTCTGTATTACTTTGCACGAAAATATTGCCTCCATGTGCGTTTACGATTTCTTTGGCAATAGCAAGTCCAAGCCCTGCACCGCCTGTATTGGTAGAACGGGATGTGTCCAGCCGAAAGAATTTCTTAAATATCGTTTCCAGTTTTTCTTGTGGGATTGGATTTCCATGATTAGTAAAAGTTATAACAATATTTTTGTCCTGCTCTTCAGCAGAAATATTAATGACACCATTTTCATAGCTATAGGCTATTGCGTTTTTCAGAATGTTGTTGAAAACACGGGCTAGTTTGTCTGCATCTCCCCACAGAGTGAGGCCGTCAGGTATATTCACGGATACCTGCTTTCTCTGCGGAGTCAGCATTGGATAGAATTCATCTGCCATCTGCTGCAGCATGAACAGTAAATTGATTTTTCCTTTATTTAAAAAAATAGTTTGAAGATTAAACCTTGTTATCTCAAAAAATTCATTTATAAGCTGTTCTAATCTATAAGCTTTTTCCAGTGTAATACCTACATATTTTGCCTTCTGTTTAGGAGGCATATCAGGAGCTTCATCCAGAAGGCTCAAGTATCCTATAACGGAGGTCAGAGGTGTCTTTATATCATGAGCCAGGTAAACCACCAAATCATTTTTGCGCTGTTCGGCATCAAGTGCGGCTTTTTTTTGCTTTTCCAAAATATTTTTTATCTGCTTAAGCTTATTTTCCATGAAATACAATTCCGGCGATAATGTAATTTCATCATCGGATTTCCCAACAAGTTTATCCATTCCATCACTGATTTCATCAAAATATTTTGTGAACCAGGAAATAGAAAATCGGAAAAGTATACCTAATAAAAATATTAGGATTACAACAAAAATGATCATTTCCATATTGTTGCGAATTATCAGCTGATAGATTTCATGTGCGTCCGAATTTTCAAAATGAAAAGCGTTGACTAAATATTGAACAATACGATCTCCAATCTGTCCACGCAGGATATGACGCAATAGATAAACAATCACAGCGGCAGCAACTGTAATCATAAGCATTTGAAAAAATACTTTTCCTTTTAATTTTGTATAATCATTTCTTCTTCTATCTCTCTTACTTTTCAATTTTATAGCCAACTCCCCATACTGTTTTGATGTATTTAGGATGTTCTGCGCTGTCGTGTATTTTTTCCCTTAAATGCCTGATATGAACCATTACAGTATTATTGCTGTTGGTGAAATACTTATCCCTCCATACTTCGTGGAACAATTCTTCCGAACTTACCACACGTCCGCGATTGGAACAAAGGACCCAAAGAATTGAAAATTCTTTAGGTGTGAGAGATATCTTTTTTTCATTTAGCGTACATTCATGGGTATCCATATCCAATACCAATCCGGAAAAGGCAATAAAGTGTTCTTCCTGGTTTGGTTCTGCAGAATTATATTTTGTAAATCTCCGAAGCTGCGCCTTGACACGGGCAACAAGTTCCAAGGGCTGAAAGGGTTTTGTTATGTAGTCATCCGCACCTAGTGTCAATCCGGTGATTTTATCAATTTCCTCTTCTTTGGCAGTCAACATGATGACAGGGAAATTATGGTTTTCCCTAATTTTCTGGCAGAGAGTGAAGCCATCAATATCCGGCAGCATGATATCAAGTATCGCAAGATCCAGATGTTCTGACTCAACACACTGGAATGCATCTTGGCCGTTATAAAATTTGTATATTGTAAAACCTTCATTTTTTAAATAGACTTCGACTAGATCCGCTATGGACTGCTCATCATCTACAACCAAAATATTGACACTCATAATGTATATCCTTTCTTTTTGATTAAACACTTATCATTATAGTACTGCAAAACAAAAATTTATATAATAAATAATTTTCTTAATAAAATCTTAAGGCTTTATTATGGAAAAACCACTGCAAGCACTTCAAATTAATTTGCACAAAGTGCTTGAAATTGGATGTATATTTACTGCTTTTAGAATGTATAAAAGTGGAAAAGTGTCTAAGTAATGATATAATGATTTTATAATAGTTAAGTTATTATATTATTTAGACCAGCTAGTAAAAGTCAATAGAAATTAAAAAATAGTTTATGAGTAAA
>DAIMMU010000198.1:0-4028 GCA_036720515.1 Sedimentibacter sp. | reverse complement strand
TTTTCTTTGGATATTTGTATTCATGGATTGGAAATTGTTTAGGCTCTTTTCTTTTATTTTTACTTCTGAGAAAGGTAGGAGGGAAAAAACTAAATGCTAAAATAAGTAAAAGCAAGTATCGCAGAACACTTGAAAAAATAAAGAAGAAGGAATTAAATATACTGTTTGTATTATATTGTTTTCCTTTTTCGCCTTCATTTTTACTGAGCGGCTCTGCTGCTTTGACAAACATGAGTACCGAGGAATTTATTGCAACATTACTGCCTTCAAAATTCGTAATGCTTTTATCATTGGCTTTTATTGGGGAAAATGTAAGTTCATTTTTTGAGAATCCTTCCAAATCCATATTTTTCATTATATTTATTTTGCTTTTCAACTTATTGGGCAAGTATTTGTTTGAGGTTTACGAAAAAAAACGCAATAAGTAATGGATTTGCGGGTATTTTTGGTGTTTTTTTCTGTTATATGGTGTATAATCAAATTAATAAACATGATGACAAAAAAATTATGCCTTACACGGGTAAGGCATAATAAAATATTTATAAAAAAACAAGGGGGAGAGGGAAGTTAATTAGTATTAACTATTAACTTATGTATATAGTTTAACCGTAAAAGCTTTAAGTAATCTTAAGATTACAAATTTTTATATAATAATTTCGGAGGTGTAAGAATGATAGACAATTTGAGCATTTTAAATTCTATGACAATTAAGCTCGGCAATGAATTGCCTGAGTATCCCGTTTTTAAGGATAATGTAAGGCGTGCTCCCAAAAGGGAATTGAAATTAAATGAAAGAGAAATAAAGCTTGCATTAAAAAATGCATTAAGGTATATTCCCGAAAATTTGCATGAAACATTGGCTCCCGAGTTCTTGGATGAATTAATGACACATGGAAGGGTTTACGGTTACAGATTCATGCCCAAAGAAAGGATTTACGGCAGACCCATAGATGAATATAAAGGAAAATGCATTGAAGGCAAAGCATTCCAGGTTATGATTGACAACAATTTAAATCATGAGGTTGCGCTTTATCCTTATGAATTAGTTACCTACGGGGAAACCGGGCAGGTTTGTCAAAACTGGATGCAGTATCGGTTAATAAAAAAATATTTGGAAGAATTGACTGATGAGCAAACATTGGCTGTTATGTCGGGTCATCCGCTGGGACTTTTTAAATCCCACAAAAACAGTCCGAGAGTAATAGTTTCAAACGGACTTATGATAGGAATGTTTGATAATCCTCAGGACTGGTCAAATGCAACGGCAATGGGCTGTTCAAGCTACGGACAAATGACGGCCGGCGGCTGGATGTACATAGGTCCTCAGGGTATTGTTCACGGAACATTCAACACATTGATAAATGCAGGAAGAAAAGAATTGGGAATTCCCGAGGATAAGGATTTGGCAGGGCATTTGTTCATAACGTCAGGACTCGGAGGAATGAGCGGAGCACAGCCAAAAGCAATTGAAATAGCCAACGGAGTGGGAATAGTTGCGGAGGTCGATTATTCAAGGATTGAAACAAGACATAAACAAGGATGGGTTTCCAAGGCAACGGATAATCTTAAGGAAGCTTTTGACATCGCAAAAGAATACATAAGCAAAAAACAAACTATTTCCATAGCATATCACGGCAATATAGTGGATTTGCTGGAATATGCCGTGGACAATAACATTCATGTGGATTTGTTGTCAGACCAAACTTCATGTCATGTGCCTTATGACGGAGGTTATTGTCCCAAAGGGCTTACCTTTGAAGAAAGGACAGAATTATTAGACAGTGACAGAGAAAAATTTATGAGGCTGGTTGACAAATCTTTGGCTCAACATTTTAAAGCAATAAAAACATTGGTGGAAAGAGGTTCATATTTCTTCGATTACGGAAATGCATTTATGAAGGCTGTTTTTGATTCCGGAGTAAAGGAAATTGCGAAAAATGGCGTAGATACAAGTGAAGGCTTTATATTCCCTTCCTACGTCGAGGATATAATGGGGCCGATGCTTTTTGATTACGGATACGGACCGTTCAGATGGGTCTGCTTAAGCGGAAAGCCTGAGGATTTACATAAAACAGACTTAGCTGCAATGTCGGTAATAGATCCAAACAGAAGGGGTCAGGACAAAGATAATTATATATGGATCAGAGATGCGGAGAAGAACAAATTGGTTGTGGGAACCCAGGCAAGAATTCTTTATCAGGATGCATTGGGAAGACGTGACATTGCTCTAAAATTTAATGAGATGGTCAGAAACGAAGAGATAGGTCCCGTAATGATTGGAAGAGATCACCATGACACGGGAGGAACAGATTCTCCGTTCAGAGAAACTTCAAATATTTATGACGGCAGCAATGTTACGGCTGATATGGCAGTTCACTGCTTTGCAGGAAATGCAGCGAGGGGAATGTCCTTAGTCGCTCTTCACAACGGAGGAGGCGTAGGTATCGGCAAGGCGATTAACGGAGGCTTCGGTCTTGTATTGGACGGAAGTAAAAGAGTCGATGAAATAATCAATGCATCAATTCCCTGGGACACAATGGTTGGAGTTTCCAGAAGAAGCTGGGCGCGAAACGAGCATTCAATTGAAACAACGATTGAATACAACAAAAAATTTAAGGGCAAAGACCACATCACCATACCATTTGTGGCAAATGATGAATTAATAGAAAAAACATTTAAGAATTATAAAAATAACGGAGAATAAAATGGAAAAAATTATAGAATGCGTACCTAATTTCAGTGAAGGAAGAGACTTGAAAAGGCTTGACAAAATTTTAGAAGTTTTCAGAGGGAGAAGAGGTGTTAAACTTTTAGACTACTCAAGCGATGAAGACCACAACCGAACTGTGGTAACTATTGTGGGAGAACCTTGCGAAGTAGGGAATGCAATGGTTGAAGCAATAGGCAAAGCAGTTGAATTAATTGATTTAAACAAGCACGAAGGTCAGCATCCGCGTATGGGAGCGGTTGATGTTATTCCTTTCATACCCATAAGAAATGTAACCGTTGAAGAAGCTGATAAATTAGCAAAGGATGTAGCTAAGGAGGCTGCCGAGAAATACAATCTTCCATTTTTTCTCTATGAAAAATCCGCAACTGCACCTCACAGAGAAAATCTTGCCAATATAAGAAAAGGACAGTTTGAGGGAATGAAAGAAAAAATGAAGGATGATTTATGGAAACCTGATTTTGGTCCCGATACAATTCATCCGACGGCAGGGGTTACCGCAATAGGCGCAAGGATGCCGCTCATTGCCTTTAATGTAAATTTATCAACATCCAATTTAGAAATTGCAAATAAAATCGCAAAGCAGGTAAGACATTTAAGCGGCGGCTTCAGATACGTGAAAGCTATCGGTATTGAATTGGAAGATAGGGGAATTGTCCAAGTATCGATGAATTTAACCGATTATACCAAGACATCCGTCTACCGGGTATTTGAAACAATCAAAATGGAAGCAGCAAGGTACGGAGTAAATGCTGTAGGAAGCGAAATTATAGGATTGGTTCCGATGCAGGCATTGGCGGATACTGCAGATTATTATCTCCGCCTGGAAAACTTCAAATTCGATCAGGTGCTGGAAACAAGACTGTAAACGTACTCGGAAATGTATAACCGTCATTCCTAAGATGAAGTCTCGTCGTTCCGAACCGAAGGCGAATGCTCTCATCCGAGATTGTTCGGCTTTGTTTCGGGATGATGAATTCGGAATGATGCAATAAGGAGCAGATTATGAATAAAATAATTATAAAAAATGCATCGGAGTTGGTTACCTGCAAAGGCAAGGCACCAAAGCACGGCAGGGATATGTCCGATATCGGACTTATCGGCAACGGGTGCGTGGTAATAGAAAATGACATTATAGTTGATGTGGGCAAGCAGGAAATATTAGAAAAATATGATGAAAAAGAATACCGGATTATAGATGCGAAAAATAAAGCAGTACTGCCGGGTTTTATAGATTCTCACACCCATTTGATTTTCGGAGGCTACAGAGCCGATGAATTTTCATGGAGGCTCAGAGGAG
>DAIMMU010000197.1:0-4153 GCA_036720515.1 Sedimentibacter sp. | reverse complement strand
TTTAATAAAATGCATTATTATCAATTATATTATTTTTTAACAGGTATGTCAAAGCTATTATAATATTTTTGATTTTTTAGAAATAACACTGTACTTTTTCCAAATTTTATTATATATTATTGTCTATATAATTCAAAAAAACGAAGTTGATAAATTTAAAAATTACGCTTATTTAAGCGCTTTTTACATTAGAAATAATTCTATATTAATCAGAATTGTCGAAATAATCATTATTAGGAAAATCTATGAAATATGGAGGTCTATATGAATAAGAAATGGGTTTATTTATTCAAAGAAGGAAGTGCTTCTCAAAAAAGCTTATTAGGAGGAAAAGGTGCCAATTTAGCCGAAATGACCAATATCGGACTGCCTGTCCCTCAAGGATTTACTGTAACCACGGAAGCATGCACGGAATTCTACAATCAAGGAGAAAAGTTAACCGAAGAAATCATCAAGCAAATAAGATATTATTTGTCTGTTCTTGAAGAACAAACAGGCAAAGCATTCGGGGATGCCGGAAACCCCCTATTGGTTTCAGTTCGTTCAGGTGCCAAATTTTCAATGCCGGGTATGATGGACACAATTTTAAACTTAGGATTAAACGATGAAACCGTTGAAGGTATTGCAAGAAAAACAGAAAATCCACGTTTTGCGTACGACAGCTACAGACGATTTATCCAAATGTTCGGCGATGTTGTTTTAGAAATTCCAAAATATTTATTTGACAATGCCCTTGAAGGCAAAAAAGAAAAAAACAGCTATGTATATGATACCGAATTAACTGCAGATGATTTAAAGGAGCTTGTACAGGAATTTAAAATAATTTATAAAAATGAAATTAACGAGGACTTTCCGGAAAATCCTGAAAAACAGCTTTTAATGGCAGTGGAAGCGGTTTTTAAATCATGGAACAATCAAAGAGCCATTACCTACAGAAACTTATACGATATACCTCATGACATAGGAACAGCAGTAAATGTTCAGTCCATGGTATATGGAAATATGGGTGACACTTCAGGTACGGGTGTTGCATTTACAAGAAATCCGTCCACGGGAGAAAAGAAGGTATTCGGTGAATTTTTAATCAACGCACAAGGCGAAGATGTTGTTGCAGGTATTCGCACTCCTCTTACAATTGATAAACTGCAAGGAATTATGCCTGAAATATATGATGAATTCATAAGCACCGCTCATACATTGGAACTGCATTACAGGGATATGCAGGATATTGAATTTACGATTGAGCAGGGTAAATTATTCATGCTTCAAACACGCTCCGGAAAAAGAACGGCGGAAGCAGCATTAAGAGTTGCCGTTGAATTGGTTGAGGAAGGATTGTTAAGCAAGGAAGAAGCAGTTATGAGAGTTGACCCAAAATCATTGGATCAGCTTCTGCATCCTAAGTTTGATCCTGATGAACTGAAAAAATCTGCTTCTATTGCCAAAGGTCTTCCTGCATCGCCCGGAGCCGCATCAGGCAAAATATATTTTACTGCCGAAGAAGCGGTTGCCGCATCATTGAAAGGCGAAGCAACAATTCTTGTTAGAAAAGAAACATCTCCCGAGGATATTGAAGGAATGAACAAAGCTAAGGGTATTCTTACTTCAAGGGGAGGAATGACATCCCATGCTGCCGTTGTAGCAAGAGGAATGGGTAAATGCTGTGTTGCCGGCTGTGAATCAGTAAATGTAGATGAAAAAAATAAAACAATGACTGTGAACAAAGAAGTTTTCAATGAAGGAGATTATATTTCTCTCGACGGTTCAACGGGAAGTGTTTATAAAGGAATAATCAAAACAGTCGATGCTAATATATCAGGCAATTTTGAAAAATTAATGGATTGGGCAGATGAATTCAGAAAACTTGGAATCCGTACAAATGCCGATACACCCCATGATTCGGCTACAGCTATTAAATTCGGAGCAGAAGGTATAGGACTATGCAGAACTGAGCATATGTTTTTCGAAGAAAGCCGTATATTCTCCGTTAGAAAAATGATTATTTCCGATACATTGGAACAAAGAGAAAAAGCCTTGGCAGAAATTTTACCAATGCAGAAAAATGACTTCAAGGAAATATTCAGAGTGATGGGTGTACGCCCGGTTACCATAAGACTTCTTGATCCGCCTCTTCATGAGTTTATACCCACAGATGAAGGCGATATAAAGGAATTGGCTGAAGCTATGAATGTTCCCGTATTTAAGCTAAAAGAAAAGATTAACAGCTTGGCTGAATTTAATCCAATGTTAGGTCACAGGGGCTGCCGTCTCGCAATATCTTTCCCGGAAATAGCAAAAATGCAGACAAGGGCAATAATCGAAGCTGCAATTGAAGTATCAAGGGAAGAAAATATCAATATAGTTCCTGAAATAATGGTACCATTGGTTGGCAAGAAGGAAGAACTCAAAATACTAAGAAAACTAATAATAGAAATTGCAGAGCAAACAATAAAGGAAATGAATGCAAGTCTTGATTATTTGGTCGGAACAATGATTGAAATACCAAGAGCATGTATTGTAGCTGATGAAATCGCAGAATATGCAGATTTCTTCTCCTTCGGCACAAACGACCTTACTCAGATGACATTCGGTTATTCGAGAGATGATGCAGGCAAATTCTTGGAAGACTACAAGGATGCAGGCATCTTAGAACAAGACCCCTTCCAGACAATTGACCAAGAAGGCGTTGGCAGCTTAGTAGAAACAGCCGTTAAATTAGGAAGAACTGCAAAAGAACATCTTCACTTAGGAGTTTGCGGAGAACATGGAGGAGACCCCGCATCAGTTGAATTCTTCCACAAAGCAGGACTCGACTATGTATCATGCTCTCCGTTCAGAGTGCCGGTAGCAAGGTTAGCTGCTGCACAGGCCGTCATTAGCAACAAAGACCAAACGCAAGACGGTCCAAAAGTGGTAAGAGATAAGTAGAAAAACCTTATATACCAAGGGTTTGAGAGATTTATATTAAAATGAACTAAAGGTGTTATTTCTTAAAAAACTAAGAAATAACACCTTGTTTTTTGTTAAAACGATAAGATTGGAAATAAAGTTGAGATAAAAACAGCTATTATGAAACACTTTATGTTAGAATATTTGTATAAAATTTGGAGGCATTAAAATGCGACTTTATAAATATTTGTTGATTTTAAATGAACTTATATGAATGTACATACCAAAAAAGCTTCCTTGTAACGCTTCATCAGAAGTTTTTACATTAAATCTTTTAAAATTGTCAAAATTATATATTGAAAAGTAACGACGAGGGCGTTACAATATTATTACAAGGAGATGATTAACATGGAAAAAACTACAACTTTAAATTTGAGAGTTAATCCTGATGTAAAAAGAAAAGCAGAAGAAGTTCTATCACAACTTGGCATACCTATGTCTACAGCAATAGATATTTATCTAAAGCAAATTTCAATGACAGGTGGAATACCTTTTGCTGTAACACTTCCTAAACCACCGGCTTCAATAAATGCTGATTTGATGACAACAGAAGAAATTCATGCAAAACTAAAAGAAGGATACAATGATATAGAAAAAGGCAATATACAGGATGCATCTGCTGCCTTTCAGAAATTTAGGAAAACACACTCATGAAAAAGTATAAAATACTGTAATTTATTATGTAGGATATTATTTACAGTATGCTTTCGGCGGTAAAGTATTTCATATTGTGCAAAAATCGTTGGTTGAAATTTTTATAATGAATCTCGGCATTGTTTTTATAATCATATTTATATATACTTATTTTATAAGAAAAAGGCCTTTTCCTTAACTTAATTTAAAAGAGGTGTATTTATGAAACCAACACAAAAAGAATTAACAAACTGGGCTATTACTCAAATACAAGAAAAATATAAGAATGATATTGCTTTACTCATAGGAATTTCAGGGCATGCATTAAAAAATGACTGTCATGGTGAATGCTTTGATTACTTTGTACCTGCAAATGATAACGGAAATAAGCTTGCTCAAACCTTTATCATTGATGGTGTAGGTCATGACTTATATCCCCGCTCTTGGAAACGTATAGAAAATATGGCAGAATTCAATGATGATTTCACAAAGGGCTTAGCTGATGCTATAATTCTGTATTCACGCAATGAAGACGATAAAAAGCGATTTGCGGAATTTCAGGAAAAACTGA
>DAIMMU010000015.1:20725-25984 GCA_036720515.1 Sedimentibacter sp. | reverse complement strand
AGTGTTATATAGTTGAACATAAAAAATATGAGGGTTATGACATTGCAAAAATCAAACTTGAAATTAGGAGAGCTATTATTATATGCAGGTAAAATTTCGAAAGAGCAATTAAATAAGGCATTGGAAGACCAAAAGACGACTAAGATGAAGTTAGGTGAGATCATAGTTAACAAGGGATGGTTAAATTTAGACGAGATTGTAGAATCTTTAGAGCTGCAGCTTGGATTTCCTAAAGTTGATTTAAGTAAATATGAAATAAACTCTAATGTAGTAACATTGATACCTGAAAGTATTGTAAAAAAATATAAATTAATAGCAATAGATAAAAAAGACGATAGCTTAGTGGTTGCAATGGTGGACCCATTGAACTTTTTCGCTATAGACGATATAAAACTGTATACGAAAATGGATGTAATACCTTGTCTTGCCACTATCTCAGATGTGGAAAGAGCTATTGAAAGATACTATAGCAGCATACTGACTCAAAAGGCATTAAACGAGTTTTCTGATGCCTTCGTTCCGGCAGAAGATGATATCGGCGCTGAAGAAGAAATGCTGGAGGTTACAACCGCACCTATAGTAAAATTGATAAACTCTATAATTGAACAAGCTATGAGAGGCAAGGCGTCGGATATTCACATTGAGCCAAGTAACAATGATATCAGGGTAAGATTTCGTATAGACGGTGATTTAAAAGAGATAATGACATTGCCGAAATCAAATCTGTCAGCCATAGTAACCAGGGTGAAAATCATAGGAAGAATGGACATAGCGGAAAAAAGAATCCCGCAAGACGGCAGAGTTGAGATGAAATTTAACGACAATGAAATTGACTTAAGAATTTCTACACTGCCAACAGTATACGGTGAAAAAATAGTTATCAGAATATTAGACAAGAGTAATTTCAACTTTACTAAAGAAGGTTTAGGCTTTAGTAAAGATAATTTAGATAAGTTAAACAAGATGATAGCACAGCCCTATGGGATGCTTTTGGTGACCGGACCAACAGGAAGCGGTAAAAGCACTACACTATATACAATTTTAAGAGAGCTGAATGTTCAAACAAAAAATGTAATTACTGTAGAAGATCCGGTTGAGTACAAATTAAAAGGTATAAATCAGATACAAGTAAATGTAAAGGCAGGGCTGACGTTTGCCGCAGGCTTAAGGTCTATCCTCAGACAGGACCCTGATACTATAATGATAGGGGAGATCAGAGACTCCGAAACAGCGGAAATTGCGGTGAGAGCGGCTATTACAGGGCACTTGGTATTATCGACATTACATACAAATGACAGTCCGTCAACAATAGCAAGACTTATAGACATGGGATTAGAACCGTACTTGGTTTCATCCGCTGTAATAGGAATTATATCTCAGAGATTAGTAAAACTATTGTGTCCTAAATGCAAAGAAAAATATGAAGCCAGTGATTCAGAAAAAAGAATATTGGGTATAAATGGAGAAAAAGAAGCAATACTTTACAAACCGGTTGGCTGTAACTCCTGTAACAATGGATACAGAGGCAGAGCAGCCGTTCACGAGGTAATGCTCGTAAATGAAAATATAAGAAGGCTAATAAACAAAGGTGCAAACACCGACGATATAAGAAGAAGTGCTTTAGAAGACGGGATGAGTACCTTACTGCAATCAGCTGCTGATTTAGCCCTAAAGGGAGATACTTCATTCGAAGAAATAATGAGGGCAGGATATACATTAGGATAAGGGATAAGAAAAATAAGGGGGACATTATGGACTTAATAGAATTATTAAGTATCGGAGCTGAAAGAAATGCATCAGATGTTCATTTAACTGTAGGAATACCGCCTACATATAGAATAGACGGCGCATTGG
This sequence comes from Sedimentibacter sp., assembly GCA_036720515.1. Lineage (GTDB taxonomy): Bacteria > Bacillota > Clostridia > Tissierellales > Sedimentibacteraceae > Sedimentibacter. Next base: position 24,130 of record DAIMMU010000015.1, on the reverse strand, counting down.
TTTCATTAGTGGAGAAAAAATTAACTTCTGAAGACACTTTGTATTTAGTAAGACAGGCATTAGATCAAACAAGATTAAATAAATTAGAGGAAGACGGAGAAATTGACTTTTCATATTCTATACATACAATAGGCAGATTCAGAGTAAATGCTTTTAAGCAAAGAGGAAGCTATGCGATGGTTCTAAGAATAATACCGTTAGAAATTCCATTAATGGATGAGTTAGGACTTCCTCCAATCTTAAGTGATTTATCAAAATTGCCGAGAGGACTTATTTTAGTAACAGGTCCTACGGGAAGCGGAAAAACCACCACATTGGCATCTATTATCAACAAGATAAATTCCGAAAGAAAATGCCACATAATAACCCTTGAAGATCCGTTGGAGTATCTTCATAAACATAAAAAATCAATAGTAAATCAAAGAGAAGTAGGTTCGGATACCCGGAATTTTGCAAATGGATTAAGAGGTGCATTAAGAGAGGACCCGGATGTAATCTTAGTTGGAGAGATGAGAGACTTGGAGACAATTTCCACAGCCATAACAGCTGCAGAAACCGGTCACTTAGTATTATCCACACTTCATACAAATGGTGCGGCGAAGACAATGGACAGAATAATAGATGTATTTCCGCCATATCAACAGCAACAAATAAGAGTCCAATTAGCATCAGTTATCGAAGCCGTTATATCTCAACAGCTGTTGATAAAATCAAGCGGAAAAGGCAGAGTCGGAGCTTATGAAGTAATGACAGCTACCCCTGCCATCAGGAATCTAATCAGAGAAGGCAAGAATCATCAAATAGATACATCAATACAAACAAGCGGATCAGTGGGTATGCATACTATGGATACTTCATTAATAAACTTATACAAACGAGGAGAAATCACTAAAGAAACAGCCGTTAGTCAGGCATACAACATGGAAGAAGTAAGAAAGAAAATATAGCAATTTAAAATATACAATAGCAGGTGATCTTATGAGGTATAAATACAAATCAATATCATCAAATGGTCGTGAATCGGAAGGATTGTATGTAGGAGACAGTGAATCCGGGTTGATAAATATGCTCAGGGAAAGAAAAGAGCTGATAATATCCATAGAGCGGGATGTACAAAGCGAAGCCCAGATTGAAATATTTAAACAGAAAGTCAAGAAAAAAGATTTAGCACTATTTTGCAGGCAGTTCTATACAATGATAAGCGCAGGACTTGGCATAGTGCCTTGCTTGGAAATATTAGTATCACAAACTCAAAATAAAACTTTCAAAAATGCGATTGCAGATACATATGAAGAAGTGCAAAAAGGTTTGACTCTTTCGGAATCTATGAAAAAGCATAATAACGTATTCCCGACGATATTAATCAGCATGGTTGAAGCGGGGGAAGTAAGCGGTAACTTAGATACCATAATGCTGAGAATGGCTGAGCACTTTGAAAAGGAAAACAAAATAGAAAACAAAGTGAAATCCTCAATGGTATACCCGGCAGTATTGGCTGTTGTTACGGTTGCAGTAGTAATATTTATGTTAGTATTTATAATGCCTACATTTGTGGGAATGTTTGAAGGAAGCGGAACTGAACTGCCCGGACTTACACAGATGCTGATAAACATGAGCAATTCACTGAAAACATATTGGTATATTTACACTGCTGTTATAATTGCAATAGTATTTGGAATATCCATGTATAAAAAAACAAAAGAAGGCACCAGGTTCTTTGACAGTCTTAAGCTAAGATTGCCCGTAGTGAAAGGAACAACCACAATGCTTGCCACATCAAGATTTACAAGGACACTGTCAACACTGATGTCTTCAGGCATACCGCTTATACAAGCAATGGAAGTTGTTTCGAGAGTAGTAAATAATTCAATCATTGAAGAAAGATTGATATCCGGAATAGAAAACATAAGAAAAGGAGTTTCACTGTCAAGAACCGTCAAGGATGTAGGTATATTTCCGCCAATGGTTGATTCAATGATAAGAATCGGAGAAGAATCAGGCTCCTTGGATAGTATGCTCTATAAAACCGCTGACTTTTACGATGAAGAAGTGGAAACCAGTATGCAAAAGCTTACATCAATGATTGAACCTTTGATGATAGTTGTAATGGGTTTGTTAATTGGATTTATTGTAATAGCAATGTACCTACCTATGTTTGATATGATGAAAACAGTACAATAATTATTGGCTTTAATTAAAATTTACATATAAAGCAAACAAATAAAAAAATAAAAATGGAGGAAGAGAAAATGATTAAATTATTTACCAAAAAGAGAAACAAAAAAGGGTTCACCCTTATTGAACTGATTGTTGTAATTGCAATTTTGGGGATATTGGCAGCATTGGCAATACCTAGATTTGCTGGTACACAAACAACAGCTAGAGTAAGAGCACATAATGCTAATGTTAGAACAATAGAAAGTGCAGTTGCTTTATATCAAGCTGAAAATGGTGATTTACCTGCTGATATTGCGGCCTTATATCCTGCATCTGGTACAAAATATCTTGAATCACTACCAGCAAATCCACTAAAAAATGGAGATGCACCAAAATACAAAGTTGCGACGGACGGCGCGGCAGCAACGGATGCTGCTTATGTGAAGGCTTATTCTTATGATAAAGCGACTGATAAAGTAGTACCTGGAATGTTATATGAATAGTTATTAACTAAAACAATTTATCGAAATTAGCATAAGTTAAGAGATAAGCTTATTGTCTAGTAGAATTATCTCATAGTTTTCGAGCCTGTCACCTAAGACACGGGGACGTTTCATTTGTCTTCAAGGTTCACCAACCCAATGGGGACGGTTCTCTCTGGCGGAAAATGACCGGTGCCTGGCACATGAGTTAATGAGTTATTGAGAGGGAGAACATACCTAACACTTAACTTGGAAATAGTGTTGGGATATCAATTGGATATATACTGCAACTAAATGGAATTGGTTATAGAAGACAGATTAACAAAAATTATAGTAATGAGCAGGAGCTAAATAGCAGTGCTATTTAGTTCTTGCACCAATTTTTATTATTAGAAAAACACGGGGACGTTTCATTTGTCTTCACAAGACATACAGAGGTCACAGTTCTGCTTGAGCAAAAGGTTTGATAAATAAAAGTGTTCTAGGGATTACGAAGTAAAATGTGCACATCATTATTGATTATTTTAGGAAACATACATATTTTATCCCAATGAGTTAATTTACAGATGATTTGCTCTCTGCTATTTTTATTATTAAGGAGTATAACGCTTATGACAAAAAAGGAATTAGAAGCATATGCTGCTTTAGTTTTAATAAAAACTACTCAGATTATAGAGTCGTTTTCAACTGATTGGCTTAAAGATAAACCTGACCTGCAAATAAGTAATTTTGGTATGGAAGTAACAGAGGCTATTGACGAAAAAGA
>DAIMMU010000015.1:4334-20625 GCA_036720515.1 Sedimentibacter sp. | reverse complement strand
TTTTCGATGTGGTGTTCATACATCAGTTGTGCAGATTAATTGTGGTTGAAAAAGATGATGAACTAACGAAAGAATATTCATTCGACAAAATCAATATAAACGAAGCTATATGTGAGGCTAAGCGAGTTTGCGACTCTCCCGATTATGTAATTTGCTGTGAGAGAGTTTATAACAACTAACCGGTGCCTGGCACTTAAGTTAATAAGTTATTGAAAGGGAGAACATAACACATCAATGATTGCATTGTTTTAGAGTTGTAGCAACTCTAAGGTATTTTGGAAGCGATATTGAAGTATCAATGGGGGATATTACCATAACTAAACGGTAGTTGGTTATAGTAAACAAATCTCACAAATTTTTAGTAATAAGTAAGAACTAAACAGCAAAGCTGTTTAGTTCTTGCACCATTTTTTCATATTAAGTAACTTATTATACTGATTATACGGACTAATTATTCATTATTTTATGGAATTCATAGCAATTATATATTGACTGACATATTATTAGGCATTAGATTAATATTTTTAAATTTATAAACTTTTATCGATTAATAGCATACTGAAAATTATTGTTATATATGACTGAAATAAAGTCATATATAATTCAGGGACTGTTTTATTTGCAAAATCTTGGGTATGCATAAACATATGATATTTCTAATATTTACATAAAAAAATATATAATAACAGGAAATATGGGAGTGGTGAGTATGGTTTTAAAATTGAATAACAAACGGCAGGGAAGTGCTTATGCATTTGTTTTAGTGGTGTTTTTAATTATTAGTATAATAGGCTCATCAATACTCTTTATTTTTAATAATAATCTTAAGCAGGCAAAACGACAGCAGGATTCTTTAGAAGCCTATTATTTAGCTTATTCAGGAGTAGAGATGGCATATGCCGCACTTTTATCTAAGAAGCCAAATGGTGATTTGAAACTTAAAGACTTAGATAGCAATGAACTTGTAGAAAATAACATAAATTATGGGAATGGTACAATAAATATATTGGCAAAAAAGTCCGAACGTGAAAACTTTGAAAATTGGATTGAGATAACATCAACGGGCATATTAAGCAGGAATAACTTATCCTATACTAGAACTTTATATTTTGATCCTGATAATCCGATTGATATGATATGGGAAAATTAAAGGATGTGAAAAAAATGAAGGCAAGAAAAGGAATTACCTTAGTTGAATTATTAATAGCATTAGCATTAGTATCTATAGTAATAGTTGCCGGAACTAATTTTTTGCTATTTGGTATTAAAGGTCATACCATTACAATTGATGAGTTTAATATTCAATCTAATACCAGACTGGTTTCGTCAAAAATTAATTCTATTATTCGAGATGCCTCAGGTGTATTTGTTTTACATCGTGATGACAATGAGAATCTTACTGATGAATGGAATTATATAATGCTTAACGATGATAAAACAAAGTTGTTGGAATATGTATGGGATGGTACAAGCAAGTCACATACAGTTAATGAATTAGTTACCGGATTAAACGAAGTGAATTTTGACTTGGAGTTTATCAAAAACAATCCTTCGGATGAAGATAAGCTATTGGAATTTTATTTGAAAGTAATGCATGGTGGAAAAGAAAAGGTTGTAAATACAGAAATCGAAGCTAAAAATGCATTACAAGTTGTAGACCGCTCATATTTAAATATAGGCAACACACTTGCCTATAGATATGACTCAAGATTAAAAGATGCATCCAATGCACAAGCTGTAGTATCTATGGTATTGGATAGATCTGGTAGTATGGATGACAATATGCAGGGTAATAACACTAATAATAATTCACAGAAAAGAATAACAAAAATGAAAGCTGAAGCTGTAAGGCTTGTAGAGAAATTAGCAGAAAAACCCAATATATATGTTAGTATAATTCCTTTTAATAATACTGCTAATGCTCCTGGAGAGATGCTTCTTGCTAATAGTAATAAAGACACAATAATAGAAAAAATTAATGCAGTTACAGTAGACAGAGATAGAAGTGGAAATGCAACGGGGGGTACTAATACAGGTGATGGAATAAGGAGAGGATTTTATCAGATAGAAAATTTTAATAATGATGATAAGAATAAAAACAAAACGAATAAGAACTTTATGATTATATTAGTTGATGGCGTAACTACTTTCTATAGCGCTCATAATCTAACACAAATACACAGGATTTCGTTCGACAGTAATAAAGGTGCGTTTACCCAATATAATGGGAAAACATATGATTATGTAGGAAGGACTGGATTTCTTTTTTGGTATACTTATTATTACGATTTAAAAGGTGTTGAATATGTATTAGGAGATAATGATCTCGATGCACAAAAAATGGAAGATTACAATAATCGTTCTGTGTTAGGGAAATATGCAGGTAATGGTGGTGTATTAGACCATTTAGGAACTGAGTATGTTAATGAAATAGGAAATATGGTAAAAGAATACAAAGAAGGTACTAATGAAGCAATCCAAGTATATGTAATAGGATTTTCTGCGGATTCTGATGATCTTGTCAGCCTTCAGGATATTGCTGAGGCGACTAGGGACGACACTATTTATTACGAAGCCGGAGATTCAGAAGCCTTAGAGGAAATATTTAAAGCTATTCAAAGAGATATTACCGATGCTCTATGGCATATTGGTGGTCCTAATTAGGGGTGGGGTTATGAAAAATAAAGGATTAACATTAATAGAAGTAATTTTTTCAATGACTCTCATAGGATTAATAGCTATAATTTTCTTGCCTATGATAACATTTGGTTTCAAAAATACTGTTGAAGCCGGAAAGTTTACAGATATATTGTTCGAGTATCAAGAAGATATGGAAAATGAGATAGATAATTTAAGAGATATTGACCCTAATGATATGGATCCAGATGATATTATATCACTTCAAGTTTTTGGGCAAAATATAACAGGACATGATATTTCTATTGATGATGATTCAAGTGGTGAAATAAATATGTTTTTACCAATGAGGACTTTAAATGAAATAATACCTGAAATAGAATCGCCGCCTGTAATTGATGTTAGGGTAAACAATGTTAAAGTAACACCAACTCCAGATGATATAGATTTATATGATGATAATACCAGTTTATTTGTTCATGAGATTGATATTACTTCTGAAACCGATGATAATTATTTAATGAGTGTTTATAGATGGTATATGTCTTCTGAAATGGATAAGTCTCAATTACCAAGTGATAATTCCAATGAATATTTTATAATAAAGGAATGGAATGAAGCTAAAAAACAATTATCATTTGAGGACTCATCAAATTTAAAATTTATACCAAATATCAAAAATTTGTATAATACTATAATATTTGAAGAGGTAAAAGAAAAACTTAACTTAAGTAATGAAGATTTTATCAACACATTTGGAAATAGATATATTCGTTATGGAGTAACTCCTTATTCGTTGAGAGGTCGTATCGGTAAAGAAGAATTAAGCAATATAATGTATATTACAGCACCAAGAATAAATTTATTAAATGCAATGTTTGTAGACGAAAATAAAGTGATTCTATCTTTTGAAGATGATATTTCTGATGTAGTTGATACCACAAACATTAGACTAAGTGAATCTATAGGAGTACCTTCCTCAGCCTACAGGGATGATTTAAACCATAAGCTTTTAATAATGGAATTTGATAATATAGATACATCAGAAGAGATTGATGGAAATACAATTCTAAGAGGAGCAGTACAATCAGAGCAATATGGGAAAATTTCAATTTGGCATAATAACATCATTGAAGGTGAATTTACGATTGTAAAGAATTAGTAGTTAATTCTACAATACATAGATTTGTAACAGTAACTGTTTAAATTAATTTTGCTGTTAAGTATTATTTACAGGAGGAACCAATGACACTGCTAATCTTATTATACGGGCTCATTATAGGCTCCTTCTTAAATGTTTTAATTTACAGAATACCAAGGAATGAAAGTATTGCATGGCCGGGCTCTCATTGCCCGGTCTGCAGCCACAGCCTTAAATGGTATGACAATATACCTTTGTTTTCATACTTGGTATTAAAAGGCAAATGCAGGTATTGTAAGACTAAAATTTCAAAGCAGTATCCTTTGGTTGAATCGTTAAATGCCGTGGTATACATAATTATGTATATTAAATTCGGCTTCGGAATAGATTTTATATTCTATTCATTGATGTCTTCGGTACTTGTGGCTATTATTTTTATTGACTTAAAGGAAATGATTATTCCGGACAGCTTAGTTTTGAGTATTTTGGTTTTATCTATTATACATAAAGCCTGTAATTATTTTTTATATGGCATATCTCCGGATTTAATGGTTAGTTTCTTAGGATTGCTATTAGCTGTCGGATTGTTTTTAGCCATTGTGATTGTATCCCGAGGCGGTATGGGTGGAGGAGATGTCACACTTGTCGGTGCCTTAGGCTTTGTTTTGGGAGTTAAATATATATTATTAAATATATTTTTATCATTTATTTTAGGCGCAATTATCTCTATAGTTTTATTGGCTGCAAAGATTAAAACACGGAAAGACCCTATTCCCTTTGGACCGTTTATTGTTTTAGGATTCTTTATAACGTCTTTGTGGGGACAGGATATTATAAATTGGTATTTTACTTTATTATTATGAGGGGTGATGACTTTGGGTTTATTCAATAAAAAAACGACTATTTCTATTGAGTTTTGTTCAGATGAGGTAAGAGTTGTAGAAGGAAGGTATAACAAGAAGAATATCATTGTTGATAAGTGTTTTGCAATACCGGTCTCTGAGGGATTATATGAAGATGGAGTAATAAAGGATATGGAGAAATTTTCAGATATATTACAAAAGGGACTATCAAAGAATAATGTGTCTCACGGTGATGTATATGGAGTAATAAATTCATCTAATATAATCATTAGGGAAATAAGGATTCCAAAGGTTGAAACAAAACAGATTGCTTCAATTTTAAACTACCAAATGGATGAATATTTGCCTGTTGACCCTGAAGGCTACGTTGTTCAATATATTCCTCTTAATATTGTGGAGGAAGAAGGTGTTGAATTACAAAATGTAATGCTGGTAGGGGTACCTAAGTTTATGGTTGAAACCCACCTTAATTTATTGCAGAATTTAGGTTTGAAGCCTGTAGTTTTAGATTATGCGGGCAATGCCATAAGCAAGTTAATCAGACTAAATGACAGCGTAAACGGAGTGTATGACAAGGATATTACAATTGCCTGTTTGGATTTGGAACACGAAAGTACAGCCCTTAACATTACCGATAACGGACTGATGAGCATATCGCGTGTTGTAAAGGAAGAGATAAGTCCGGTTGCTTATGAGCCCACTTTTAAGACCTTCGATGAGTCTTATGACCATGATGTTGCCGTGGTTTCCAGCCTTAGAGGCAATCTTGCGGTTTTACTTGATAGAATTGATATGGTATTTAGATATTATAATTCCAGGGAAACAGATAATAATATAGAATTGGTTTTGATTTACGGCAATTATTCTCACGTTGACGGTATAGAGGAGCTGATGAGCAGTTATTTCGATATACCGTGTGTTAAATTGAATGTTTTGGATAAAGTAAAATTTTTCGGTGACTTAGCAATGTATGCTAATGCTATTGGCGCACTAATAAGAGTAAATGGGGTGAAGTGATGAATGATCTTAATTTTTTTGAACCCTATATAGAAAAACGGGAATTCAAGTTTAATAAAATGATTTTGTTATATGGGTTACTTGTACTGTGTATAGTTGGGGTTGCGGTAATCGGAACATATAATCAAGTTCAGATAGGTATGCTGCGAAGTCAAATAAAGAATAGACGTGAAGTTGCCGAAGATCCTAAAACAGTTAATAAGTATAACGAAATAAAAGAGCTTGAAAATGAGATGGTGGTTTTTAAAGAGGAAGTAGACAATATTATTGAGATGGACAAAAATATTGCGAAAAATGATATCATAAGAGAAGATTTGTTATATGAAATTAAATCAAAGATGCCTGAAGATTTATTCATGACCAATTTTAGTGCAAGCGGCAGAGAAATACAAATTTCCGGGGTTGCAAAGGATAGTAATTCTATAGCAGAGTTTAGCAAAGGTCTTGGATTTATCAAAGATGTTGAATCCGTATTTATATCAAGTATTGATAAAGTGGAAGGAAATTATAATTTTGTTTTAAATACGACTTTTAAGGATGTGAGTATAGATGAATAATAAACTTAAAGGCAGTAGAATGAATTTAAGACCTCTGACTAAAAGCGAAAAGATATTGCTTACTTTGCTGGGAATTGTGGTTGTAGTCTATTTGTCAAATCGCTTTATACTCACTCCGCAAGCCGCAAAAGTAAGCAGCTTAAAAACCGAAATTGTAGAGTTGGACAATAAAATAGCTGATATGAACAATACAATAAAGAAGGAAGACAATATAAAAAAAGAATGGGAAATGCTGAATAGAGAAAGAGATGAAATATTAAAGAATTATTTTCCTGTTCTTGACCAAGCTCAGATGATATATCTGCTAAATGATTTGATTGAAGATGATAAGGTAGCTATTAACGAATTAAGCTTCAGCAATCCCACTGAAGAAACCATGGGAGAAATGTCTGTTAAAAATATGATTATTTCAGTTCCGTACAGTGGCAGTTATGATGGAACTATGGATGTTATTAAGTCCATGGGATCAAGCCCTCGAAGAATCGTAGTTGATGATCTGTATATGGACAGAGGAAGTGATTCAGAACTTTCGGGCAGTATGTCATTAAAGATATACAGCCTTGAAGGAATTGCCGAAACTGATCCGGAGGTAATAAATGTTAAAATTGCAGATGGCTCTCGTGAAGGCTCTTTGTTTGCTTCATATGACGGATATAGTGATGCTATTGCATCCGGCGGTGCTGCAGGAGGTTCTTATGGGGGAGGAAATACCGGATCCGGTTATGGCACTGCTATAAATGACAGTGATTATTCTAAAGTGTATATGCTTCATGACTTTGAAATTAGAAACTATAGCTTTATTCCGTCAAATGAATTCATTAAAGGGAATGTTGAGCCTTCCACAATTAAAAGGTCAGGTAAATATTCATTGCGATTTGAATACAATATGTTGGCCATTGGGGAAGAGAACAGGGCATATATCAATTTAGGGTCTGAAATCGAGTTAAAGTACCCGCCTGGCAATATAAGTATGGGGGTTAATGCCTTTGGATATTCTCCCGGAACATTAGGTTTTAGGTTTAGAACCCAAGATGGTGAAGATATAGATGTAGTAGCTTCTAAAGGTATATCCTGGTTAGGATGGTCTGATGTAGAGGTTGCCCCGCCGCAGGATTTAGATTTATATCCGCTGAAATTGACTCATATATACTTTGAAATGCCATTTAACAGGGATGATATAGGAGTATTCTTAATAGATAAGCTTCAAGCCTTTTATCCTGTTAATCAAGATTCACAAGGTAACATGCAGCCGATTTATGATTTCTATGTAGTTAAAGCGGGTGACACGGTAACGGATATTTCAAGACAGATATATGGTACTATAGCTTATAAGAATGAAATCATGATAAACAACAGCTTGACTGCCGGTGACATATTACCGGTAGGAAAAGTATTAGTCCTTGTAAGGAGGTAAGCAGATGAAAATTACAAATAGAATATTATCAGTTTTGTTAGTTTTATTAATGCTTTTGAATACTGGAGTGGTTTTTGCTGCTACCGAAGGTCTAAGCTATGATGCAGGATATGAGGCAGGCTATGACTATGGCTATGCTCGACAAGATCGTAAAATATCAGCAATAGATGCCTACAATGATGATTATAAAGACTCTCGTGCGCATCGTAGTCTCAAAAATAAAATTGAAGATTACAAGGAGCGTGAATTTAGAGACGGGTTTCTTGACGGATATATGGATGGTCATGATGATAAAGTTAATGCGAATCAAAAATTAGATTATCCTTCTGAATTGGGTAAATCTCTTGGAGAAATTTATGGTGCGAGAGATTGTCAGACCGGTAAAGATTCTGATTGGAGAGATGCGCTTCCTGAAAGTAAAAACATCAGCAATATGTTTGACTTGGATAAACAAAGTTCAGCCTATAGAAGTTCATTTATTAAAGCATTTACTACTGCTTTTAATGAAGGGTATGTTGATGCTTATGACAAAGCTGCCTACGAGTCTGATAAGTTGACATTAGAGCAAGGCGTCAAGGATGGAGAAGACGTTGGTATGATTGTTGGGGCTGCATATGGTGCCAAAGACTTTTATAAAGGTAATTATTTAGATTTTAAAAGAGATTTGCCTTTATATACGGAAATTATAGCACAATATTCTTTGAATAATGATGATGTTGACTATGAGGATGGATTTATATCCGGATTTATCAGTGCATATGAAGAATCTTATAACCAAGCATACAGAGAAGCAAATATGAATGATGTCTTAACTAAAGCAACATCAGAGATTATCCCTATTTCAGGAGGAACGGCAGTAACTGCAGATAATAGGTTTTCGGTGAATGTTCCTTCCGGCACATTTTATCATGATGTAAACTTGAGTATTATTACTTCTTTCGATGTTGAAAAATCAAGTTATAGCAATTTAATTAAGGCATCAGACAGTTATACGGTTGAGCTTGCAAATTCATCCGGAAATATGGATGAGGACAAAACTATTGAACTTTCCTTTGAATACTATGGAGATAAGATTAAGGGCGGTATATACAGAAATGACGGTTCTAACTGGTTGTACATACCGACAGTTATTGAAGATGGCAAGATGAGTGCTAAAATTAATCCTAAAAGCTTAAGTTCTCATGGCACTACCTTTAGTGCATTTGTAGATAATAATACTTCGGTTTTCCGTGATGTGAGGGGACATTGGGCAAATGGTGAAATAGATGCCTATGTGAGGCGCGGAGTTATTAGCGGTTATAGCGACATGACATTTAGACCGGATAATAATATTACAAGGGCTGAATTTCTGACATTGTTAAGCAGAGTTTTCAATTGGAATATATATGCGAATATAGGCAGTACGACTGCTTTTAAGGATGCCGATACTTTTGGTTATTATAGCAATGTTATAAACTATGCTACTTATCATAACTATATATATGGATATAATGACGGTACCTTTAAACCGTCAAATCTAATCAGCTATGCCGAAGTGGAAATCATCATGAACAGGGTTTTATATTATCAAAATTTTAAATGGATTGATATGGCTAATAATATGCTTTACGAAAAAAAGGTACGTTCTAACAGCCTTAACAATCTGAATAATTATATTACCAGAGCAGAGGTAGTCTATATGCTCTATAATACGACAGAATAAGTATGACTGGGATATATAGTAAAAATAAATAAATAAATAGGAACATAGGCTAAGCTTTAAGAGCCACGAAAAAATGACGATTAGCAATCGTCATTTTTTAATGCTTATCATCCTGAGTACAGCAATGAAGAAAGTTATAGCAATGATGGTATATTATTACAACATTTATTTTATTTGTATTAAATGATTGTAAGCAAATAATTCTTTTAATGTAATCTATAAAACAATTAGTTAAGTTGACATAAATTGGCAAATCGTATTATAATGAAGCTCCTAAATAACCAAAATTATTTATGTTTATAAAGAATATGCAGGAGAAAGTGTTTTATGAATGTCATATGCAGTTTATCAAAGATTGGAGAAATTCTGCTAAAGCATAAGAAAATAATACATGAGCAATTAAGTGAAGCTTTGAAACTTCAGTCAACCAATAACAAAAAGCTTGGAGAAATACTGATGGAAAAGGGTTATATCTCCGAAACAACCTTATTGAGGGCATTATCCGAGCAGCTAAATATAGAGGTAGTAAATTTAGATAATTATCATGTAAATACTGATGCAGTTAGATTATTGTCAGAAAAGACAGCAAAAAGAACATGCTCCGTTCCATTGAAGCATTGGGAAGATAGAATTCTTGTTGCCATGGAAGACCCGCTCAATATATTTTACATAGAGGATATAGAGTCTGAAACCGGAAGAATAGCTGAAACAGTGCTTGCTTCTAAAACACAGATAATGGATTCAATTGAAAAATATATGGGAAGAAGAAACGCGGAAAAAGCAGTTGAAGATTTTGATAAAGAAAAATCTGCAAACGAAGAATTAGGTGAAGCGGAATTAGAAGACATAAGTGTAACAAATTCTCCTGTTGTAAGGCTGATAAATTCATTAATCAGTCAAGCATTAAAGATGGACGCAAGCGACATTCATATTGAGCCTTTGGAAAACAGAATCAGGGTTAGGGTAAGGGTGGATGGTGAGTTGCAGGAAATACTTACCCCTTCAAAGCATACACAGTCGGCAATAGTTACCAGAGTTAAAATAATTGCTGGAATGAATATTGCAGAAAAAAGATTGCCTCAGGATGGAAGAATTGAAATGAAAATTGATAATTATATTGTTGACCTTCGAATTTCAGTGCTTCCAACAGCGTATGGCGAAAAAATAGTAATGCGAATATTAGACAGGAATAATTTCTTGAAAACAAAAGAAGAATTAGGGTTCACACAAAGCAATATGGAAAAGTTTAATGCATTGTTGGAAGTTCCAAACGGAATAATTTTGGCGTCCGGTCCGACAGGAAGCGGTAAAACAACAACCTTATATGCAGCTTTGTATGAACTAAACAAGCTGAATAAAAATATTATTACAATTGAAGATCCGGTGGAATACAAAATTGAAGGCATAAATCAGGTCCAAGTCAATACAAAGGCGGGGCTTTTGTTTTCTACAGGATTAAGATCAATATTGAGACAGGATCCGAACATTATTATGGTTGGCGAAATCCGAGACGAAGAAACTGCAGAAATTGCCGTAAGAGCGGCAATAACAGGCCACATGGTCATTTCAACTATCCATACCAATGATGCGGTGTCAACAATTATGCGTCTGCAGGATATGGGAGTTAAACCCTTTTTAGTTGCTGCATCATTAAGGGGAATAGTTGCTCAAAGATTGGTAAAAAGAATATGTATAAATTGCAGGGAAGAATATAAGGCAAATGAATCTGAAAAGAAGTTGTTGGAATTTAAAGGGGATGTTGTGCTGCAAAGGGGCAGAGGGTGTCCAAAATGTTATTACACGGGATACAGCGGAAGAATTGCTATCCATGAAATATTAAATATTGATAAGGCTATAAGGGATGCTATTCAAAACGAAAAAAATAATGATGAAATTACTGCTATAGCGGAAGTCTTAGGAATGAAAACCTTGAAAGATAATTGCAGGGAATTGGTTTTGTCAGGGATTACAACAATAGATGAGTTCTCGCAGGTAATTTATAAGATGTAAGCCATACTAACTTAACGGCCATCATTAGCGTAGCGAAGGGTCTCATATAATGCTATTAACAAATGAGGAGATATAAATGTTAACTTACAAATGCAGTGTTATAGATATATCCGGGAAGAAGTATAGTATTGCACATACTGCTGATTCCAAAACAGATGTGATTGATTACTTGAAGTTAAATAAATTCACTGTTGTAAAAATAAAAAACAGGGAAAATATTGACTTGGGTAAATTCACCGCGAAAAGAATAAAGTCAAAGGACTTGGCTGTATTTTGCAAGCAAATATATGCAATGTTAAAGGCGGGTGTTACCATTGTTAACATCTTGGATATTTTGAAGCAACAAACCGAAAACAAGAAATTAAAAGGATTAATCCGGTTAATGCATGAGGATTTATTAAAGGGACATACGTTTTCAGAAGCATTGCAAAATCAAAAAGGTGCATTTCCAGGGAGCTTTATAAGTATGGTTGAAGCCGGTGAATTAAGCTGCAATATTGATGTAATTATGGACAGGCTTTCAAAACATTATGAAAAAGAATATAAAATAGAAAATAAAATTAAGTCTGCAATGACTTATCCTATTGTTCTTTCAATCGTATGTACTGCTGTTGTTATATTTCTTTTAACATCCATCATGCCTACATTTGCAGAAATGTATGTTAATTCCGGTGTTTCTCTTCCTAAATTAACATTGGTGATTATTAATATTGGTAATTTTCTAAAACAATTTTGGATATTGATTATTTTAGCAATCTTATTTTTTGTATTTACGGTATCATTTATTGGGAAAATAGCAGAGGTTAAAGTAAAACAGGATTATTTTAAACTAAAAATACCTGCGGTGAAAAATTTGATTATTAAAGTTGCTGCCTCAAGGTTTGCAAGGACACTGTCAACGCTTTTAGGCAGCGGCGTCACACTTTTAGATGCATTGGAAACTGTTTCCGGTGTAACCGGAAATCTATATATGTGTAATAAGATTTTAGAAATCAAAGAAGATGTGCGAAGAGGATTACCACTTTCTTTATTGCTGCAGCAACAGGGACTTTTTCCTCCGATGATTTACTACATGATTAAAATTGGGGAGGATTCCGGCTCAATTGAAGAAGTTTTGGATAAGACCGCAGACTTTTATGATGATGAAATTGAAACTGTAATTCAACGATTAATTACATTGTTAGAACCTATAATGATTGTTGTTATGGCAATTATTATTGGGTTTATAGTAATATCAATGGTTTTGCCAATGTTTGAAATGGTTAATACAGTTCAATAAAGATAAAATTCAAGAAACTATGAATCCAGGATTAGGTGATATTATGGCAATGATTTTATCCATTGAAATAGATAATTGCAATTTTAAAATTATTGAGGCTTCTAAGAAAGGTGAAACATTGTCTGTCCGCAGGTGTATGTCAATTAATATTCCCTATGGTATTAAGAATGGAAAAATCATTGACATGGATTTAGCTGTCAAAATGATTAGCGAAGCATTAAAGAAAAACAACATAAAAGCTAAGAGGGCTGTTTTTGTAATCAATTCAAACAGCATTAGGATTAGAACAATTAAATTGCCTTTGCTAAAGAAAAACTCGGAAATTTTATCTATGATTCAAATAGAGCTTCAGCAATTTGTATCAGTTGATTTAAACAATTATAAAATTTCGTATGAAATTAAAAAAGTTGTTAAAGAAAATAAAATTTCATATGCTTATTATACTGTTTATTGTATTCCGATGGTTTTAGTTAATCAATACACTGAGTTGGCTGAAAAACTAAATCTAAAACGAACTAAAATTGATATTCCTCATTTTTGTATTAATAGATTATATAAGAACAGTATTACGATTAATAATAATATTTTGGATATTAATGAAACCACAGCATTCGTTAATGTAAGAGAAGATTCATTTTCTTTTTCTGTTGCCGACAATGGGTTTTGTGATTTTTATTTTAGTTCCGGGTTCGAAAGAAATCCTATTGAAAGGGTGGCGGAGCCACAGTCTTTGTATATGTTTTCTGAAGGCTATCCAACTGTTGAAGATACTATAGAAAAACAGTTAATTAAACTTATGAGATATTACTATTCTGTCAGCGGCAACAGAACAATAAACATGATTTTCATTTATGGTATTTGTGATGATGAAGTATTGACAGCAATTAAAACTAAATTGAATGTAAAAGCTGAAATTATCGGCGGTATATCTTGTGTGGAAGCAGATAATAAGTATATGGATATTTTTGAAATAAATAAATATTTTCATGCTGTAATAGTTTTGCTTTCAAAAAACAAGGAAATAAATTTAACAACAAGAAACAAAAAAATCAGAAATAAGTATGGTTATGTCGCGGCTTTATTTATAATAGTAGCTGCATTAGTTGCGTTGATTGGATTTATTAATTCACAGCACGTAATGAGAGCTAAAATTGCTGCAATGAGTTCATTTATTGGCTATAGCGAAAATAATGAACTAAACAAAGAAATTGAAAACATAAAAAATGAAGCGGATTATTTAGGACAATATTTAAATCAAGCTGAAGAGCTACAACAACAAATCGATGATAATGATTTTGTTGATTCTGATATTCTAAGGAAAATTTATGTGTCGAAACCTTCAGATACCAAGTTAACTTCAATTTATTCAAACAAGGATAGCACGCAATTGCAGTGTGTTTCTTCTTCCGTGGCTGAAGTTACCTTGTTTTTTTCTAATTTAAGAGAAATAGAACAAGTAGAGAGAGTTTATATACCGGCAATTCAATCAAAAACAGGGCAGTCATTTTCATATTCCGTGATACTGAAATTAAAGGATGTGAATAAAAATGACAGTTAATTTTAACTATAAAATATTGATTTTTATGTGCTTGGCAGGTCTCGTATTACTTTTTATAATTGGAATTCCTGACAGTATACTATCAAAATTATCCTCAGCAGAAGATTATGATAAAATTCATTCTCTTTATCAGAACATGAATCTAAATTTTAATATGAAAAGCTCATTTGAAGAAAAGAAAGAAGATTTAATGTTTAAAATAAATGAATCGAATATAGATATTGATATCATGCAGGATAAAATTATAAATGTTTTAAGTAATATTTCTAAAAAAAACAATATTGAACTTAGCAATATTAAATTTAGCGATATTATGCCGGTTTTTTTCGATAATTCTAACTCCGATGAAGCTCTTGAAACGGATAGTGACGATAACAATGCGGTATGTATGAATGTAACGGTTGACTTTGACAGTGATTTTAATGACATGCTATCATTTGTCGATGATATTAAGAATAGTGAAACTGACATTTCTGTTACAGATATAAGCATTCTGTTGCTTGAGAGTGACAAGGTTCATGTAATGATTAGTTTAATTTTTTATGCATTGCCATTAAATCATGGAAGGTAATTTAAATGAACAAGTTGTTTAATAACAGAGGGTTAACATTGGTGGAGGTAATTATGACACTGACAATGCTTGGAATCGTAATATGTCCGCTGATGAACTTATTGGTATTGTCCGGAAAAATAAATAGTAAAAGTGAAGAGGAATACAAGTCCATTCAAATTGCTCAAAATTATATGGAAGAAATAAAAGCGATAAAAGCAATAGATGAAATTGATACAGATGTTTACCTTTATAATGCTGAAAAAAAGTGTTATGAGAGAATTATCACGGACACTGATAATTACGTGGCGGAAATAAGAATCCGACGGGGTAATTACGGATTATATTATATTGAGGTTGATATATTATATAATGGGGAATTAATAAACAGTTTAGCCGGGAGTATTGTTTTTTAATGAAAAGATGATATCGGAGTCGATATGAATAATAAGGGTTCAACATTGGTTCTTTTGATCATAATAATTTCATTGGTAGTTGTTTTGGGAACCGCGGTATTAAATGTTGTTATTAAGCAATATGAAATAAAAAGGTTCCATACTGATGCCAAACAATCCTTTTATATGTCTGAAACAGGGTTGAATGAGGCATATATAAGGACATGTGCTTTAATTGATGAATCAATTATCAAAGCAGTGCAAATGGCTGAAGATTATTTGATCGTTTATCCATTAAATATAGTTGAAGCAGAAAATATATTTGATACAAATTATAGACTGAATGTTAAATCAAATATTAAGAGTAGAATTGAAACTTCACAAAATCCTTCGGTAGAAATAAGGAATAGCAGTACCTTGTTATTTATTGATAATGTAATAACAGTATTAATAAGATCTTCATATATGCATGAAAATAATGTTGAGAAGTTAACTTGGGTTGAACTGATTGTAAGAGTACCTGTATTTGATGATGTAATAGATGGTATGTATAATGCTGATGATTATATAGAGTTTAAAAACTGGAACAGTTAAAAGGCGGGTTAAGGGCTTACGTACATGGAAAAGATGAAAAACAAGGGTCTTACAATGATTGAATTGATAGTATCTTTAGGGTTGTCCTCTATTGTGGTTGGATTAATCTTTTCATTTTTTATTTGCAATTATAAAGGTTACAAATCAATCAGGAATAATTCTGAACTAAGTTTTCAGGCACAATACATATTAAACTATATGGCTGATAAAATAATCAATTCTAACTCCGTCAGCTTAATCAGAGGCGATGCTGCAATTTACTCAATGACATTGGTGAGGAATGCTGAAACGGAATATCTTCTAAAGAAAGTTTCTTTTAAGTTTGGAAATGAATTTGACAAAAATTATGTTTTTCATATTGTAGACAACGATATTCGCTATGGAACAGGGGTTGCAGATATGAAACCTACCGTGGAGCTTGGAAATTATGTGGATAGTATGTACATTTCTTTGTTCAAGGATGATAGCTTTCAAAATGCAAATGCGGTTAAGCTGAAGATCGTAATGAAAAAGGACGGACAAATGTATGAAGCGTTTCAGGCTGTATACATGAGAAACAGCGGTTTTAAATGAC
>DAIMMU010000015.1:0-4234 GCA_036720515.1 Sedimentibacter sp. | reverse complement strand
GACTCTTACAATACCACTGTGGTTAAACAATATGGCAGTGAATGAAAATATTAATTTTTCTAATGTTTTGCAATCTGCATTAAAGGAAAAGCTAAATATTAGGGAATAGGTGATAATTACACTTTTTTTGATAATTTCATTGACAAACGCAGAAATAATTTATAAAATAAGCTATGGTAGATTTTAGGTGACCTATGTGTAACAAAGGGTTTACATTGATTGAGCTGATTGTAACAATTTCAATCCTATGCATTGTGATGGCATTAGCTGTTTTGGTTGTAGATACGGATATGTTTTACATGGAAAAAATGGCTGATGAATTTGTTATGGATGTGAGATATGTACAGAAGGAATGTATGAAAAGTACAACAGGCACTTATAAAATCGGAATTGATATTGATAATGGATGTTATTATATATATAATAATTCTGTTGTCGAAAAAACCGTAAAATTTAAAAACAGATTTCATATTGATTATTCCAACAAAAATATGAAATCCGTCGGCTTTACTTTTGAAGGGATTCCCATAAATGCGGGGACTTTTAAAATTATGGATTCAAAGACTGATAAAGTTAAGGAAATATCCATAGTTCCGACAACGGGTAGAACGGTTATTAAGGAATAAGCAGCAATCTGCTGGTTATAATATACATGAAGGAGGAGACAAATTTGATTACAGCAAGTGATTTTAAAAAGGGCATAACAATATCTTGGAATAATGGATTGTGGCAAATAATAGATTTTCAGCATGTTAAGCCGGGAAAAGGAGCTGCTTTTGTTAGATCTAAATTGAAAAACATTATTACGGGAGCTATCAGAGAAGAAACTTTTAACCCTACCGAAAAATTCCCGCTGGCGCGTATTGAAACAAAGGATATGCAATATTTATATAATGACGGTCAATTATATTATTTTATGGACCCTGAATCATATGAACAAATTCCGCTAAACTATGAACAAGTTGAGGAAGCTATTGTATATTTGAAGGAAAATGATTATGCACAAATGAGATTTTACGAAGGCAATCCTTTTGAAGTAACAGCGCCTAACTTCGTTGAATTGGAAATTACTGAAACGGAACCTGGTTTTAAAGGTGATACCGCAACAGGTGCGAATAAGCCTGCTACAACTGAAACCGGTGCAAAGATTACTGTGCCGCTTTTTGTTGAGATAGGAGATAGAGTGAAGATTGACACCAGAACAGGTGAATATCTATCAAGAGTATAGGAGGTATTTCATGGATTTTTTGTATGAAAAAATATCATATTTAAGAGGTTTAGCTGACGGCTTGGATGTAAAGGCTGACACTAAAGAAGGCAAATTATTTATTGCATTAATGGATGTAGTTGAAGAAATTGCAGACGCTTTGAATGACATAGTTGAAGATCAGGATGAGGTAAATGAATATTTAGATTTGCTGGATGAAGATTTATCTGTTGTAGAAGAAGAAGTATTCGGCGACTTGGAATTAGATGAAGATGATGATTATGATGATGATTATGACTTCGATTTCGATGACGACGATTATGACGATGATTTTGATGAAGAAGAGCATGCGGGCTGCGGCTGCGGTGAGGATGACGAATAAAGGACAAATAAGTACATAAGAGGACATTTCTTTCGGGAGATGTTCTTTTTTTATGGATTTTATTTTTATTTTAATTTTGACCTTGACATTAGCACCGTACCATAGTTTATACTATGGAATAGAGGTGAGGAAGTTGAGAAGAAAGTTTTTAAGATTTGTAGTACCCTCGGTAGTGTCTATGTGGGTTTATTCCCTTTATACTATGGTTGACGGTATATTTGTGGCAAAAGGGGCGGGAGAATTGGCTCTTGCGTCGGTAAATATTAGTATGCCGTTTATAAATGCATTTTTTTCATTATCAATATTATTTGCAGTGGGTACTTCTACTATTGCCGCAATAAGCTTAGGCAATAATGAAGAAGGTGAGGCAAATAAGGTTTTTACCATGAACATGGTACTTATTGTAATATTAGGTCTTGCATTATCTTTATCTGTTTTGTTAAATTTAGAAAAGGTTGCATATTTTTTGGGAGCAACAAACTCAACAATTGTTTATGTAAAAGAGTATTTGGGAATAATATCCGCATTTGTAGTGTTTGCGATGCTGTCATATTATTTTGAAGTGTTGGTAAAAACCGACGGACACCCTAAATTGGCAACATTCGGAGTGTGTGTTTCGGCAATAACCAATATTGTTTTGGACTATATCTTTGTAATTAAATGGGGTTACGGTGTTAGGGGAGCTGCGGTTGCAACAGGCATTGCTCAAATGTCTGCCACCTTAATATATATCTTTCATTTTGTAAAAAGGAGCAAAAGAATCAAATTTGTAAAATTTAAATTTGACGGTTCATTGCTGAGAAGGGCGATTCCTATCGGTGCAGCGGATTTTATAACTGAATTATCCACTGGATTTGTTATTTTTCTCTTTAACAGGACAATACTTAAATATATCGGAGAAACAGGAATAATAACATATACAATAATAATGTATATAAACAGCCTTGTAATAATGACAATGGCAGGAATATCCCAGGGAACCCAACCCTTGGTAAGCTTCTATCACGGGAGGGATGACAAAGCAGCTTATTCATATTTTCTGAAAAAAGCATTTAAGACGGTAGGTATTGTTTCATTGGCAATAAGTGTTTCATGCGCGCTTTTTGCAGAACAAATAAGCGGAGTTTTTATCAGAAGCCATGAGGCTGAAATATTGGAATATTCGGTTAAGGCAATTAGATTATATGCACCGGCATTTTTGATATTAGGGTTTAATATAGTATTTTCAGGATTCTATGCCGCGATTGAAAAGCCTTTGTACTCAATGATAATTTCCGTGGGCAGGGGATTTGTGGTCATAACATTTTCAATGTATTTTATGACTCGATTATTTGGTGAAAACGGCATATGGCTGACATCATTTGCATCAGAAGCGATTTGTTTAATAATAGCAGCAATCATATTTACTAAATTTTACTACAAGGATTTGTTCGACGATATTCTTGAGGAAGAAACGGGTATATATGAAGGGGAATAAACCAAGGGTGTCAAGGGGACGGGGTTGTTGTCATAAAATTCGTCCATGTGTCAAGGGGACGGGGTTGTTGTCATAAAGTTCGTCCATGGAGTGCCTTGGAATTTTAAGGTCCGTCCCCAAAATTCCTAAGGCCAAATGTCTGCCGGATCAACCCCGTATATTTGAACTATTTCAAACAGGTCGCTGTTTGCTATGTCTTTTGGTGTAACAAGCCAAGAGCCGTCATAATCAACATCATATCCGAACTGCATCAAAGGGTACCAGGCAACGTGAGAACATTGTGTGCTTTTAATGTTGTCGGGAGACGGATTCTTTTTGCTTGTTAAACCTACGGTAAGCCCGTAGGGGATATCAAGTAGATTATTTTTTGCGAATTCAGCTATTTCATCTAAAGTTTCCTGAGAGGTATCCTTTAATTTAAGCATCATAAATGAGGGATAAACTCTCCATTTGTTAATATCCTGAAGTTCTGTATCAGTTCCTAAAATTACTGCTTCAAGTGTTTCCTGATTTTTAGCATCCGTTACAATTCCTGCGTGACCATGCCTCCAGCCTAAAGAGTGGGTAGCCTTTGTTACCAATACATATCCGTTTTCATACGGAGCAAGGTTAAACCCGTACATCGGATTACCTTCATTATTTACAATGGACTCCTGGCTTGTAATTATTCCGATTTTGTCACAGGATACATTGCTGTCTTTAAAAAACATTTCCTGAAATTTAAGTATCTTTTCTTTGCCGGAAGCTTTGTCCTTTAATATTTCATCAACAGCTGTCTTGCCAAGACCTGTCTGATAGAATACTTCTTTATAATCTTTGTCGTCTAATGAGTCCTTTTTTAGTATAGCGGTGATGTCTGTTTTCTCATAATCGGGACGGATAAAACCCATAGGCTCGATGATTTCTTCCAATATGGATATAGCTGCAATTATGGCAATTATTATTAAAGATGTTATAAGAATCTTTTTATGTTTTAAATTGGTTAATTTATATTTAATCATTATGTTATCCTTTTTAATTTATTTTATTTACCCTCATAGACTGACAAAATTCGGGGACATTCCTCTTACCCTCATAGAGTGACAAAACGCGGGGACATTCCTCTTACCCTCGAAGACTGATAAAACTCGGGGACATTCCTCTTACCCTCATAGACTGACCCTAAATC